>CATZIM010000073.1 GCA_958420075.1 uncultured Clostridia bacterium
CCAGTGCTTTGAAGGCCATCATGAAGGAGTCACGTTCGGAGTCATACACATAGATTTTGCCTTTGTAATCTGTGTTGTGCAGGATGTTGTAGCCCTGTTCTTCCACAACAGCAGGGTCTACGTTATTGTGGTTGTAAACGATACCTACACTGCCCCAGAAGTAAGGTACGGAGTATGTGTTGTCAGGGTCATAAGGCAGGTTTTTTACGCCTTCTGCCAGGTTGGAGATGTTAGGGATCAGGGACAGATCCAGTTCCTGGAGCATGCCTTCTTTGATCAGTCTTTCGATCATGTAATCGGAAGGAACCAGCACGTCATAGGAATCCCCTGCCTGCAGTTTGGTATACATGGTTTCGTTGGAGTCGAAGTATTCCACGATAACCTTTACGCCAAATTCTTTTTCAAAATTGGAAATCAGGTCTTCGCCCATGTATTCGCCCCAGTTGTAGAGCTTCAGGGTGTCGGAACCATATTTTGCAACTGCGTCTTCCGCAGATGCACCGTCGCTGCTGCCGCCGCCGCAGCCTGCCAGCAGCATTACGCTTGCAAGAGCCATAGCAATTAATTTTTTCATACCTTTTTTCTCCTTTTCTCTTTGATGATGGGTACTACGTTGACAACGATCAACACAACCGTGATGATGGCAATGACCAATGTGGACAATGCGTTGATGGAAGGGTTGACACGTTTGCTCATGGTATACACCAAAATAGAAATATTGTTCACACCATTGCCGGTGACGAAATAAGAAATGATGAAATCGTCAAAGCTCATGGTGAAAGCAATCAGCGCGCCGGAAACGATACCGGGCATGATCTGGGGCACGATGACCTTTGTCAATGCCTGCAAAGGTGTGGCACCCAGATCCAGTGCCGCGTCCGCCAGGTTGGGGTCCAGAGACCGCAGTTTGGGGGATACGGACAGGATAACATAAGGCGTACAGAACATAATGTGCGCCAGCAGCAGTGTGGTGAAGCCTTTATTGATGCCCAGCGCACTGAAGAACATCAGAAGGCCGATGGCTGTTACGATTTCCGGGTTCATGATGGGCAGGTTGTTCACCTGTTCCACCACGTTGCGGAGGGCTTTCCGGGAACGGGAAAGACCGATGGCAGCCAGTGTGCCTGCCACTGTGGAAATGATGGTTGCCAGAATGGCAATGACGATGGTATAAACCACCGACTGCATCATGGCACTGTCAGAAAACATCTTTTCATACCACCGCAGTGAAAAACCGCTGAACTTTGTCAGGGAGCGGGAGTCGTTAAAGGAAAAGACGATGATATACAGTATGGGCAGATAGAAGAATAACGCCGTGATGCCCAAAATGATTTTGGCGCCGATTCTGTGTCTTTTTTCTTCCACGGCTTATTCCCCCCTTCCGTTTGCCGCCGGGTCTGTGTCTACTTTTCTGGTCAGATACATGGAAATCATGATGATGACTGCCATGATCAGAGAGATGGCACTGCCGAAGTTCCAGTCGCCGCTGGTGAGGAACTGGGTTTCGATGACATTACCGATGAGGACATACTGTCCGCCGCCCAGCAGTTTGGGAATGAAGAAGCTGGATACCGCCGGCAGGAATACCAGTGTGATGCCGCTGAGAACGCCGGGCAGACTCAAAGGCAGTGTCACACGCAGGAAGCACTGCATGCGGTTTGCGCCCAGGTCGCTGGCTGCTTCCAGCAGGCTCTTGTCCATTTTCGCCAGAGAGGTATGGATCTGCAAAATCATAAAAGGAATGAAGTTATAAACCATACCCAGTACCACGGCGAATGTGGTATACATCATTTTGAAAGGCCCGATGCCGAACAGCCCCAAAAAGCTGTTCAAAAGACCATCGTCCTGCAAAATGCCCACCCATGCGTAAGTACGCACCAGCATATTGATCCATGTGGGCAGTGTGATCATCAGAATCCAGAACATCTTGCTTTTTTCCGGTCCTGTCGCGATGGCATAAGCAATGGGATAGCCCAAAAGGACGCAGATGATGGTGGTGAATATTGCAATAATCAAGGAGCGCTTCAATACATCCAGGAATACGGCGTCACTGAAGAATCTGCCGAAGTTTTCCAGTGTGAAGCGGAAGGTGGTCACATCGTTGCCCTCTTTGGTGAACGCATACAGCAAAATCATCAGCATGGGCACAACGATCATAATGGCAATCCAGACCACGTAAGGATATACCATACTGCGAAACTGTCGCATTTTTCCGCCTCCTTTCCTTACTGCTCTCTGGACATGATATGAATGTCTTCGGGTTCAAAGATGAGGCCAACTTCTTCCCCTACTTCATGTTTGTCCGTGGTATCTACCTTATATTCATACCCCTTAGTGGCGAAAGTTACATCGTAAACGCCGGGGGTGATGTTTTCGGGATCGAAGTCATATTTGACATCGGTGATTTCAACAGGCATATCATCTTCCAGAGAGTATGCAGAAGCGTTTGCCCATGTTTTCAGGTCTGTATCCAAAGCGATGGATTCCTGAATTTCGTCTACCTTTTTGAAGAAGTTCACAGCGAAGATATATTCTTCGTTTTCTTCACTGGTAACACGGTTTTCATCCTTCACGATCATGTTCACCGTTACGGATGTGCCTGCCGCCGTGGAGAAGGTTACGGGATAAGTGCCGTTTTTCTTCTCAATGGTATATTTCACTTCTTTGATGGAGATAAGCTCGTCCTCATCGGGGTTCCACGCCTGGGCGTCGGCACGGGCAATGATGGTTGCTTCATCCAGTTCTTCTACGTCGTCCACATCCAGATAGAAGTCGTTGGCAGACATTTTTTCGTTTGCTGCTTCGTTGAATACAGGCTGGTCATTGGATACCTGCATTTTTACGGTGATTTCTGTACCCACTTTTGTTTCCACCATGGTTTCATAGTGTACACCTTTGAACAGTACAGATTTGACAACGCCTTTGAGCTTGCCCTGTTCTCTGGGTACGATATCCAGGTCTTCAGGACGGATGACAACATCAACCACTTCGTTTTTCTCAAAGCCATCGTCCACGCAGTCAAATTTTCTGCCTTCAAACATAACTTTGTAATCATCCAGCATAACGCCTTCGATGATGTTACTTTCGCCGATGAAGTTGGCAACGAATTCATTGACAGGTTCGTTGTAAATATCTGTGGGGCTGCCAATCTGCTGGATTTCCCCATCTTTCATAACAACGATCTTGTCGGACATTGTCAGAGCTTCTTCCTGGTCATGGGTTACGAAAATGAATGTGATACCCACTTCCTGCTGGATTTTTTTCAGTTCGTGCTGCATTTCCTGACGGAGTTTCAAGTCCAGCGCCCCCAGAGGTTCGTCCAGAAGCAGTACGCTGGGTTCGTTTACCAGGGCTCTTGCGATGGCAACACGCTGCTGCTGACCGCCGGACATTTCTGTCACGTTCTTATCAGCGAAATCTTCCAGATTCACCAGCTTCAGCATACGTTTTACTTTCTGTTCGATGATGTCCTTAGGTTCTTTTTTGATTTTCAGACCAAAGGCGATGTTGTTGTATACGTTCATGTGGGGGAACAGAGCGTATTTCTGGAATACGGTGTTGATCTCCCGTTTATAAGGAGGGATTTTGCTGATATCCTCTCCGTCAAAGAGAACTGTGCCTTCGTTTGGTGTCAGGAAACCACCCAGAATACGCAGCAGTGTGGTTTTCCCGCAGCCGCTGGGGCCCAGCAGTGTCACAAACTCATTTTCATAGATGTCCAGATTGACACCTTTCAGTACCAGTTTGCCGTCAAATTCCTTGACGATATTTTTAAACTGAATCAGTTTCTTTTTCATCGGCGGCTACTCCTTTTTCTTGTCACTTTTTCAGAACAGCGGCGGTGTGGAAACCCAGATGACCTTTGCCGTTGTTTTTTTCTCATTTTTCAGATAATGGCGGTTTTTGCCGGAGAGATAGAATGTTTCTCCCTTGTGGATCACATGGCTCTCCTCGCCGCAGACCAGCGTCACGCAGCCCTCCGCCACATAGCCGAATTCCTCACCGCTGTGGGGGTCCATCACAAAGGATTCCCCGCCCTGAGGCAATTCCACCATGATCGGTTCCATTTCGTTTTTCTGTGTGTTGGGCACGATCCAGTGCACCGTATAATTTTCCCGCTCATCCACAAAAAAGTCCTTTTTGTGGAAAACGATCTGCTCCTCCTTGTCCTCCCGGAAAAATTCCGAAAGACTGCTGCCCAGAGCCTCTACGATGTCGTTGAGGGTGGCAATGGAAGGAGAGGTCAGATTTCGCTCCATCTGGGAGAGAAATCCCTTTGTCAGCTCACTGCGGCTGGCCAGTTCTTCCAGCGTCAGACCCTTCTGGATCCTGAGCTGTTTGATCTTGTGGCCGATATCCATAAATAACACCTCGTTGTGTAGAAATACTAAACTTTCTGATTATTTTTACGAAACCTAAATCATTATACATCTTTTGTCATGAAAAGCAAGAGAAAATAAACAAAAAATTTCATTTATTAAACTTTTTGACATTTTGCGGCAAAAAGCCCTTCCAAAAGAAACCAAAATTGTACGCTTCCACGACAGCCGGAAAACCCAGACTTTACGCAGATTTTACAGAAACCGAAAACAGGCAGAAGTTTTCCAATACCAAACGAAAATATCAGAATTTCTAAACTGCATTTTCCCCAAAAAACTGTCTTTGTACTGTCCCTTCGGGCGCGCTGGACAGTGGAAAGAAAAATACTCATGAAAAAAAATCAGCAAATCCACTGTTTTTTTCTGTATTGATGAAAATACATTCTATTTTTATATGCAAATTCACATGTTCTTTTATACATACAATTTGTTTTGCGTGAATTTCGCACAAAAAATTCCCCTTTTTTCATGTATAAAAAGCCATACACTCCATGTCCGCCACCCATTGACAAACAAGCACCTGATGTGGTTTCATAAGTATCAAATCTATTCCACAGATTGATACAAAAGAGAATGTTTGTTATGAATGTAAGACACAAAGGAGGAAACAAGTATGGTGCGTTATGCGAAAAGAATGGAACAATTGACTAATTCCGATATCGGCGATCTGCTGAAACTGATTGCCAGACCCGATATTATTTCCTTCGCAGGCGGTCTGCCCGCAGCAGAACTGTTTCCCGTAGACCAGCTCCGTCAGGCGTGCGACGCTGTCATGGAGGAAATGGGGAAAGTAGCCTGTCAGTATTCTTCTACAGAAGGCTTCCCTGCACTGCGGGAAAAAATCGCTGAGCGAATGAAAGCCAAAAATAATATTGAAACGGATGCGGACCATATTCTGGTGACCAGCGGTTCTCAGCAGGGTCTGGATTTCTCCGCCCGTGTATTTGTAGATAAAGGCGACGTCATCCTGATGGAAAGCCCTTCCTATCTGGGTGCCATCAATGCTTTCAAAGCATGTGAACCTACCTTTATGGAAGTACCTACAGACGAAGACGGTATGGTTATGGAAGAACTGGAAAAAATCCTGGCAACCACACCTAACGTAAAGATGATCTATGTCATCCCCGATTTCCAGAACCCCACCGGCAGAACATGGACACTGGAACGCCGTCACAAATTTATGGAAGTCATCAATAAATATGAAATCCCCGTTATCGAAGATAACCCTTACGGCGAACTGCGTTTTGAAAACGAAAACATGCCCGCTCTGAAATCTCTGGATACCAAAGGGCTGGTTGTATTCCTGGGTACCTTCTCCAAGATTCTGGTACCTGGCTATCGTCTGGGCTGGGTTTGCGCTTCCGACGAAATCCTGTCTATGTTTAACTTCATCAAACAGGGTGCGGACCTGCAGACACCTACCGTTACCCAGCTGGAAGCCAACAAATATATGGAAATGTTCGATTTGGACAAACATGTTGACACCATCCGCGAGCTGTATAAACACAGACGTGACGTGATGATGAAAACCATGGAAGAAACATTCCCCAAAGAAGCAAAATTCACACACCCCGACGGCGGTCTGTTCACATGGGTAGAACTGCCCGAATACATCGACACCCGTAAAATGGCACTGCAGTGTCTGGAAAAGAAAGTTGCCTACGTTCCCGGCGGCTCCTTCTTCCCTAACGGCGGTCATGAAAACTGCTTCCGTATGAACTATTCCTGCATGCCTGACGACAAGATCGTAGAAGGCGTAAAAGCCATCGCAGAAGTCATCAAGGCAAACTTGAAATAATCTATCTCTTATTAAAGGATACACTAAGTCCTCCGCTGTGCCGCATACAGCGAAGGACTTTTCGTGTATAGCCTCGGCTGCCATCCCCTTCCCCTTTGGATGACAGCCATTTTTTTGCCCATAGGGATTTATTCTGACCGCCTCCCGTGTTAAAATACAGAAAATCACACTTATTTTTAAGGAGGCTTTGCCATGCGACCCTCAGAACGCATCCAACAATATCGAAAACCCCTGCTGGTGGGCATGGTCCTATTCAGCTGTATCGTCGGCGGATGCCTGTTTCCCATCGTCAACTGCAATCCGGAAAACCCCGTGGAAACAAGTCTGGTGATGAAAACCATCATCCTGTTGTCTGTCTTTCTGTTTTATACGGAACTGGGCATGCTCCAAGCCGCCCTGTTTCCCAAAGGCTCCATCCCTTTTGCGGCGGCGCTGAATCTGGGGATAGCAGTCCTTGGGCTGATTTTCCGCTATCTGCTGGAATTCGGAGAGGTTTCCAACACCTATAACTTCACTGCCGCCAATGTGGCACTGCATTTGTTTGCCCTGACCATTTTGCCCCTGATGACATACATTTCCCAAAAACAAAAATCCTGATTGCAATTTCCAAAAGCTTTCTGCCTTCTGGGGCAGAAGGCTTTTTTTGCGAAAAAGGCAAAAGCTGTTATTTTTTTCGCAATCTTTTTTTCCTCTCTCTGGCTCTTTTAGGTCAAAAACACCCTTTTCACCAGAACTGTATAAAAAACCATACAATTTAACAAAAACTATTTCTTCCAAACCTGCCACACAGGCGAAAACGTGAAGAAATTCGTCTTTTTCCCATTTCTTTTGAGCAAAAATTAATAGCTTTCTTTTGAAAGTTCCCATTGACTTTGTGTATTATTTGTGTTTTAATAAAGAAAAGGGGTTATTTTTTAGTAATTTGTCTGATATGTCCTCCCTTTTCGGCAGCATGTCAGACAGCAACTTGAAACTATTATTTATCAAATTCTATTTACATAAGGAGGAATTTTACATGGTACAGTATGCAAACAGAATGAGTCTTTTAAAAGGTTCCGAAATCAGAGAATTGCTGGCGCTGACATCCAAACCCGACATCATCTCCTTTGCCGGTGGTATGCCCGCTCCTGAACTGTTCCCTTGTGAAGGCGTTAAACAGGCTTGTATCAAAGTTATGGACGAAGTTGGTCAGGTTGCTCTGCAGTATACATCTACAGAAGGTCTGCCTTCTCTGCGTGAAAAAATCGTTGCTAGAATGAAAGCGAAAAACGGCATCGACACAGATATCGATCACGTTCTGATCACCAGCGGTTCTCAGCAGGGTCTGGATTTCTCCGCTCGTATCTTCCTGAACCCCGGTGACGTTGTTCTGCTGGAAAGCCCTTCCTACCTGGGTGCTGTAAACGCATTCAAAGCTTGTGAACCCAGATTCATCGAAGTTCCTACAGATGATGACGGTATGATCACAGAAGAACTGGAAAAAATCCTGGCTACAACAGAAAACGTAAAAATGATCTACGTTATCCCCGACTTCCAGAACCCTACAGGTAAAACATGGTCTCTGGAAAGACGTCATAAATTCATGGATATCATCAACAAATATGAAATCCCTGTAATCGAAGACAACCCTTACGGCGAACTGCGTTTCGAA
>CATZIM010000074.1 GCA_958420075.1 uncultured Clostridia bacterium
GGCAGGAGCATTTGCGTCATTACGAATCTCTACGGCGCACCCTGACGGAAGAGCAGCGGAAAGAACTGGAGGAAGTCATGGATGAGCAGTTAGCATTGTTCCCTTTAGAACAGGCGGAAAGTTTCATTAAGGGGTTTCGTCTGGGGGCAGGCATCATGATGGAAGTCCTTTCTCCGCCTGCAAAATAGAAGTTTCCTCCCCAGATTTCCACAGAGTTATAAACAAAACTGTTGACATTATCCACACAAAAAAACAAGTTTTCCACAGAAACAAATGTGGAAATGTGGATAACTTTTTCGTGAGAGTAGAAAAAAGGTACGTTTTGTCTGATTTTGCTGCCGGATACCTGTGGAAAGGCAGTTATTTTCTGGGATACTGCCTGATTTTGTGGAAAACAATCCCCATCAAAAATAAAATAGCCGGAACCCTTTCTGTTTAAAGATTCCGGCTAAGCAGCTTCAACATTATTTTTTCTCTTTCTTGATTTCTTAGAGGGAACTGCGATGGCTGTCTTCAGAAGAAAACAGTTCCAATCAAAACTTTGCGAAACAAAAAAGCTGAAATCTTTTATATAGCAAAGATTTCAGCTTTCTTTATTTTCTTATAATGTCAGATTTATTTCAGGAAGTTTTCTCCGATTTTGTATACATCCCCTGCACCTACGGTCATGAGCAGGTCACCGCTCTTGCAGTGTTCACGGAGATATGCTTCAATGGCTGCAAAATCGCCTACATAACGGGCAGATTTGCCAGTCTGGGCAATGCGTTCTGCCAGCTGTGCCGCACTGACAGTGCCGTCGTCTGTTTCTCTGGCAGCGAAAATATCCGCAATGATGACTTCGTCCGCGTCACCGAAAGATTCCCCAAATTCATCAAAGAGGAAACGGGTACGGGAGAAAGTATGAGGCTGGAACACACACCATGTAGTGTTGTGCTGCACATTCTGTGCTGCCGCCAGAGCCGCTTTGATTTCTGTGGGATGATGGGCATAGTCGTCAATGACGGTGATGCCGTCTTTTTTCCCTTTCAGCTGGAAACGGCGTTCGGTGCCGGTGTAGTGGTGCAGACCTTTCACGCAGTCCTCAGGCGCTGCCCCAAGGAAAGCGGATGCACCAATGGCAGCCAGTGCGTTGGTGATGTTGTGTTCCCCAGGAATATGCAGATGTATGGTGGTGAAGAATTCGCCGTTGTGGTATACATCAAAGCTGTTTCTGCCATCAGCTTCATGAACGATGTTTTCCGCACGCCAGTTGGCTTTTTCGCTGAGACCAAATGTTTCCACATGACAGGTCAAACCGTCTGTCAGTTCTTCCACATTGTCGATCTTTTCAGAAATTACCAGCAGACCGTTATCAGGTACCCGCTGGGCGAAGGCGTGGAAAGAACGGCGGATGTTTTCCAGTGTTTTGAAATAATCCAGATGGTCGCTTTCTACGTTCAGGATAATGGCAATAAAAGGATTGAACTGCAGGAAGCTGTCAAAGTACTCACAGGCTTCCGCCACAAAATAGGGGGAATTGCCGATGCGCAGATTGCTGCCGATGGTGGGCAGGATGCCGCCTACGGTGATGGTAGGGTCTTTTTCCGCTGCCAGCAGGATCTCGGAAACCATGGATGTGGTTGTGGTTTTGCCATGGGTGCCGGATACGGCTACGGAGTCATGGTATTCGTCCATGATCTGTCCCAGCAGATGGGCACGGTCAGTTACACGGATGCCTTTTTCATGGGCTGCACGCAGTTCCGGGTTGTCGTCATGGATGGCCGCGGTGTATACCACCAGGGTAATGTCATCAGTGATGTTTTCCGCACGATGTCCGAAGTTGATGTGGATGCCCAGGCTCTGCAGATGTTTGGTGACAGCTGTTTCTTTTACATCGGTGCCGGATACCTGATGACCGCGGCTGGCAAGGATCTCCGCCAGACCGGACATGCTGATGCCGCCGATGCCGATAAAATAAATATGTTCTTTTGTTTGTGTCATAATCTACCGCCTCTATCGAATTTTATGGATTTGTCAAATTACACAGAATTTCGATTTTATATTGGATTCCATTATAGTATACCAGCGAGGGAATGGCAATTCTTTTGGTTTGCTTTTCTATATTTTATACAGTTTTTTTTGTAAATATTATAAATTTTACAACCTTTTGAAATTGCAATAGCATAAATGTTCATTTTTTTTTAGCGAAAAATAATGAAAATTCATATATTGTGTGTGTTTCTTTTGGACAGATACTATGTTATAATGGGCTTGTATCCTTGTATATACATGTGTACAAGGATGTACATAATAAGCAAGGGGTTGGTAATATGCGTAAAAAAGAGATGATCGCAATGCTTTTAGCGGGCGGACAAGGCAGCCGCCTGGGGATTCTCACACGGAAAGTTGCGAAACCTGCTGTGACTTACGGCGGTAGATTCCGTATCATCGACTTTCCTCTCAGTAACTGTATCAATTCCGGCGTGGATACCGTGGGCGTTTTGACCCAGTATCAGCCGCTGCGTCTGAATCAGCACATCGGTATCGGTATTCCCTGGGATCTGGACAAGAAAAACGGCGGTGTAACCATTCTGGCGCCTCATGTCAAAGGTGGAGATTCCGGGGAATGGTTCATGGGGACTGCCAATGCTATCTATCAGAATATTGATTTCATCGACAGCAACAATCCGGAATATGTACTCATCCTTTCTGGGGACCACATCTATAAAATGGACTATTCCCAGATGCTGCGCTTCCATAAGGAAAAAGGCGCGGCAGCAACCATTGCCGTTCTGGAAGTGCCCATGGAAGAAGCGAGCCGCTTCGGTATCATGAACACAGAAGAAGACGACAAGATCTATGAATTCGAAGAAAAACCCAAAAATCCAAAGAGCAATCTGGCATCCATGGGGATTTATATCTTCACATGGAGCAGACTGCGTGAAGCGCTCATTGAGGACAATGCCATCCATGCCGACAGTGATTTCGGGAAACACATCATTCCCAAAATGCTGGAAGAAGGCCAGACCCTCTACGCTTATCGCTTCCGTGGATACTGGAAGGATGTAGGCACCATCGAATCTTATTGGGAATCCAATATGGAACTGATCAAAGCACTGCCTGAATTCAATCTGTATGAAGATTTCTGGAAGATCTATACCAACAGCGACCACCAGCCGCCTCAGTATACGGCTCCCGGCGCAAAGGTAAAAGAATCTCTGATTTCTGACGGCAGTGAAATTTACGGTGAAGTAAACCATTCCGTTCTGGGGCCTGAAGTAGTTGTCAAAGCCGGCGCTGTGGTAAAAGATTCCATTATCATGGGCGGCACAGTCATTGAAGAAGGCTGTGTCATCGACCGCTGCATCATTGACGAAAACTGCAAGGTTGCGAAGAACGTACAGATGGGTATGGGCGAAAACATCCCCAACGAAATAAAACCCAATATCTACAACACAGGTATCACTGTTCTGGGCGCAAACACCAGCGTACCGGAAGGTGTTGTGATTGGGAAAAACTGCGTGCTTTACGGCAAAACCGCAGCGGAGGACTATCCCGGCGGTGCCCTGGAAAGCGGCAAATCTGTTATTCGGGAGGGGATCTAAATGAAAGCAATTGGGATTATTCTGGCAGGCGGTAACAACGACGGCCGTCTGGGCGTACTGACAGAACAGCGTGCTTCTGCGGCTCTGCCCATCGGCAGCTGCTATCGTGCCATCGACTTTACACTGAGCAACATGTCTAACAGCGGTATCGGGAAAGTAGCCGTACTGACACAGTACAACTCCCGTTCTCTCCGTGACCACCTGACATCTTCCAAATGGTGGGATTTCGGCAGAAAACAGGGGGGCTTGTTCGTATTTACACCCTATACCAGCAGCACAGGCAATGACTGGTTCCGCGGCACAGCGGACTCCATTTATCAGAATATGACATATCTGCACCGCAGCAATGAAGAATATGTCATCATCGCTTCCGGCGATTCTGTATATAAAATGGATTATCGTGATGTTCTGCAGTATCATATTGATAAAGGCGCGGACATTACAGTGGTTTACCAGAACATGGAAGGCAAAGACCTGACCCATTTCGGCATCATGCAGATGGATGAAAACAAACGTCTGCTGGGCTTTGAAGAAAAACCCGAACAGGCACAGACCACATCCGCATCTCTGGGGATCTATGTTATCTCCAGAAAACTGCTGATTTCTCTGCTTCAGGAAGTAGTGCCTCAGGGCGGCTACGGTCTGGTAAAAGACATCATCATTCCTTACAGCAAGAAACTCAACATCTTTGGTTATGAATTCAAAGGTTACTGGAGCAGCATCGGTACAGGCATCCATGGTTACTTTGAAACCAACATGGACTTCCTGAAAAAAGAAGTGCGTGATGTTTTCGTAAATCAGTATCCTTATATTGAAACAAAACCCAAGGATGAACCTCCTGCAAAATATAACGCAGGGGCAGATGTAACAGACAGTATCGTAGGCAGCGGCGCTATTTTCAATGGTACTGTGGAACACTGCGTAGTATTCCGTAAGGTTTATATCGACGAAGGCGCAGTGGTACGCAATTCCATCTTGATGGAAGGCGTTCGCATCGGCAAAAACTGCGTGGTGGAAAATGCCATCTTGGATAAAGAAGTTTCCATTTCCGAAGGCCAGCAAGTCATTGGCAAATCTTCTGAAGAACCCATCATTCTGAAAAAAGGAACGAAACTTTGATCCTGACATAAAATAAAAAAGGCGGTCGCTTTCAGAAGTGCGCGGAAAAAATTCCGGCACAGGATGAGGGCGGCTGCCGTTTTTTTCGGAAAAACCACAAAGTGCCCTTTCACGGAAATACAAATGTATTTTGTATACGTTTTTTTGTGAAAAAGGTATATTGCTTTTTGTGGCGAAAAATGAGAAAATAATACATAGTAATAAAAAGGGGGATTACCCCCTTTTTCAATGGGAATTTATAGAAGATGCGAAAATGGGGCATGTTGCGAGAGGAGAAGATTATGGAAAATCTGAAAGCAATCATTTTGGCAGCGGGCGAAGGTACCCGTATGAAATCCAAGAAACCAAAAGTACTCCATGAAATCATGAATAAATCCATGGTGGAGTATGTCATTGACACAGCAAAAGACAGCGGCGCAGAAGCTGTATGCGTTGTGGTTGGCCATCTGGCTGAACAGGTGCAGGCAGCCATCCAGCGGGAAGATGTGTCTTTTGCTCTTCAGACAGAACGCAAAGGCACTGGCCATGCGGTGAAAATGGCTGGCGATTTCATCGAAGACGATAAGGATATGCTGATCCTGTACGGGGATACACCGCTGATCACAGGGGAAACACTGAAAGGCGTTATTGTAGACCATCGTGCAAATGGCAATGCTGTAACTGTTGTATCTGCCATGGTAGATGATCCTACAGGCTATGGCCGTATCATCCGTGATGAAGCAGGCAATTTTGTTAAGAGCGTGGAACATAAGGACGCTTCCGAAGCAGAACGGGCAGTCAAAGAAATCAATACAGGCATTTATGTATTCCGCGGTGCAGATCTGAAAAACGCGCTGGGCAGACTGAACAACAACAACGCCCAGGGAGAATATTATTTGCCTGACTGTCTGGAAATCCTGCTGGGCGACGGCAAAAACGTAGGTGCGTACACAGCAGCAGACGAAAGCGAATTTTTCGGCGTAAACTCCCGTGTGCAGCTGGCAGAAGCGGCTGCTATTCTGAAACGCCGCATCAACCGCAAACATATGGAAAACGGTGTTACCATCGTTGATCCTGAACAGACTTATATCGGCAGCGATGTGCAGATCGGCAGAGATACCGTGATTCTGCCTGGCTGTGTCATCGAAGGCAAAACCATCATTGGTGAAGACTGTGAAATCGGTCCCAATTCCCGTCTGACTGACATGGAACTGGCAGACGGTGTGAAATTCCAGACTTCCACAGGACTGGAATCTTCCATCGGCAGCGGCACAACCGTTGGACCTTTTGCATATATCCGTCCTAACTGCCACATTGGCAACAATGTAAAAGTGGGCGACTTCGTAGAAGTGAAAAATTCCAATATCGGCAATGGCACCAAAATCCCGCACCTGTCCTATGTGGGCGATACAGATGCAGGCGAAAAGATCAACTTCGGCTGCGGCAGCATCATGGTTAACTACGATGGGGAAAAGAAACACAGAACCACCATCCACGACCATGTATTCGTTGGCTGCAATGTAAACCTGGTAGCACCTGTTACCATCGAAAAAGATTCTTACATTGCTGCCGGCTCCACCATCACCAGAGATGTGCCTGAAGATGTTCTGGCAGTTGCCAGAGCAAGACAGACCATCATCAAGGGATGGAAGGCAAAACGGGTGCAAAAGAAATCTTAAAATCTGTCGATTTGTGTTGAAATTGGCGGAAGATAGGTGTAACATTATAATATAGCGACGTATGCTATTGCAAAGGCGAGAAAACGTTCAAAAGTAAAAGTAGGGGGATACCAAACATGATTTATTCAACCGGCAGTAATATCAAAGTATTTGCCTGTAATTCCAACCGTGATCTGGCAGAATCCATCGCTAAGAAGCTGGGTCTGAAGTTGGGCGACGCAGAAGTGGAAAAATTCAGCGACGGCGAAATTTCCGTTAAAATCAACGAAACCATCCGTGGCGCTGACGTATTCATCATCCAGTCCACTTCTTATCCTGTAAACGACAACCTGATGGAACTGCTGATTATGATCGATGCTATGAAACGTGCATCCGCAGGCAGAATCACAGCTGTTATGCCTTATTACGGCTATGCAAGACAGGATAGAAAAGCAAGAGCAAGAGATCCCATCAGTGCAAAACTGGTTGCAAACATTCTGACAAGCGCTGGCGCAAACCGTGTGCTGACAATGGACCTGCACTGTGCACAGATTCAGGGCTTCTTCGATATTCCTGTAGACAACCTGGTAGGCAGCCCACTGCTGACAAATTTCTACATCAATAAATACGGCGATGATCTGAAAAACTTTGTTGCAGTTTCTCCCGACCTGGGCAGCGTAACTAGAACAAGAACATTCGCAGAAAGACTGAACATTCCTCTGGCTATCATCGACAAACGCAGACCCAAAGCAAATGTCAGCGAAATCATGAACATCATCGGTGATGTCAAAGGCAAAAAAGTTATCCTGGTTGACGATATGATCGACACAGCTGGTACGATCACAAACGCAGCAAACGCTCTGAAAGAAAGAGGCGCTGTAGAAGTAGATGCATGCTGCACACATGCTGTACTGAGCGGTCCCGCTATCCAGAGAATCCAGGATTCCGCTATCACAGAACTGCTGGTTCTGGATACCATCGAACTGCCTGAAGATAAGAAGATCGATAAGATCACAACTGTATCCGTAGATGATCTGTTTGCAAACGCAATCAAATGCATTCACGAAGGTGTTTCTATTTCTCAGCTCTTCGACTAAAAAACAGTTTTTTGTCAAAATCTGTAAATTGAACTCACAAAACCACTTTTGCGGTATGACCGTAAAAGTGGTTTTTTTATGCGGAAAAAAGGCGGAATGGAAAGATTTTTCCAAAAACGAACCTATGGAAAAAGTGGTAGAAAAACGTCGAAAAACTTCTGCTTTTTCGCAAAAAAACAGGTCTTTTTGAGCCAAAAATATCAGCGGGGAATTATGTCCAAAAAACGGAAAAAGGCTCTGATGGAAACTATATGTTTTTTTGTATACACAAAGAAAAAGCTATTGGCAAAACTTACAATTTTTCGGAAAGTCGGTTGACAAAATAAGTAAAATAGATTATATTGTTAAAAACAAGACAAACAGGTGTGGCAAATATTGATATC
>CATZIM010000075.1 GCA_958420075.1 uncultured Clostridia bacterium
GATTGTGAATCCCATACCGGAGCGCTCCAGCTCAGGCTTTGATGTATACAAAGGTTCCATTGCCTGTGCAATGTTTGCGATGCCAATCCCTCTGTCGGCCACTTCTATCTGCAGTCTGTTTTCATCATATGCGCAAAACAGCTCTACAGTTCCGCCTTTTCCTTCATATCCATGAATAATGGCATTTGTGACTGCTTCTGAAACAGCCGTTTTCACATCTGTGATTTCTGCCAATGTGGGATTAAGTTGTGCAAAAAATCCGGCTGCTACCAGTCTGGCAAAGGCTTCGTTTTCGGAAACAGCGTCGAAAAAAATCCGCATTTGATTTCTCATTTTTTCATTCCCCCTTTCAAATCCGCAAGAGCAGCTTCTTCGGTTTCGAAAAACGGGAAGAGTTTATCAAGGGCGGATAGACGAAAAATCTCTCTGATGCGGTCACTGGGGCAAGCGACTGCAATTCTGCCGCCCAGACGTTGCACCAGTTTATACCGTCCAATAAGTACACCAATGCCAGAGCTGTCCATAAAAGACACCTGCGCGAAACTGAAAAGAATGCTGCGACTGTTGGTATTTTCCAAAGCCTGATCCACCTGCTGCCGCAGTATTTCGCATGTGTGATGATCTATATCACCGTTGATTTTTACCATCAAAATATGATCTAATGTTTTCCATGTTATCTCCATAATTTTCCTCCTCTCGACTTCCACTATACCTGATTTTGACTTGCTTTTTCGATGTTTCGTCCTGCAAATTCTGCCATGTCCTCTCTTGTCCCTGCAAAAAAGGACAGATTCAAACATTCTCTGACAGGCACAGACAAAAGGGCAGCTGCATAGAATAAATCAATCGCAAAAACGGGGGTGGCGATTTTGCTGCTGGCATTTTTTTGTCTGATGGGGGCCTGTGCATGTAGTGGAAGCGGTTCTTTTCCCAAACCGCTTTCCTCTCAGGAGGAACAGAAAACGCTGGAGATTTACTTTCAAGGTACGGAAAAGGAAAAAGCGGAGGCAAAAGAACGTCTGATTTTGCACAACCTGCGTTTAGTGGCACACATTGCAAAAAAATATACCACTTCTCCAAAAGATACGGAAGAAATGATCTCCATTGGAACAGTGGGGTTGATCAAAGCGATTCAAACCTTTAAACCTGAGAAGAAAAGTAAACTTGCCTCTTATGCATCCAGGTGTATTGAAAATGAAATCTTGATGCATTTGAGGGCTGTCAAGAAAACACAGAATGAAATCTCCCTTTATGAGCCTGTGGGAACAGATCGAGATGGAAATGAGATTGTTATGCTGGATATCATCAATACAAATGCGCCGGATTTTGCAGCTGCCCTTGATTTCACCATAGAATCTCAAAAGTTAATCACTGCCATAGAAAAAGTTTTGACACCTAGAGAGCGATTCGTTGTGTGTCTCAGATATGGCTTAGGTAAATATGATGCACTGACACAGCAGGAAATTGCAAGAAAACTCGGTATCTCCCGTTCTTATGTTTCCAGAATTGAAAAAAAGGCACTGCAGAAACTCTGCCGTGCCTTGGAGGGTACACAGGGCTGAATGCCCTGATACATAAAGAAAAAGCAGGCGATAAACACCTGCTTCTGTAAATCATATGAAATTAGAAATGTTTCCCTTCTGCAATCGTGCGCAGCTGATTTTTCAGCAATGCCACTTCTTCATCTGTAAAACACTTTAAAACTTCTTCATTGACTTCATCTATGATTTTGGATATGGGTTCTTCCAATGCTTTCCCCTTTTCTGTCGGCACCACACGCACTTCCCGTCTGTCATTCCGATTGATCACACGGTCAATGAGTCCTTTTTTCTGCATTCTGTCCAGCACACCAGAAATGGTGGAAGTTTCCAGACAAAGAATTTCAGAAATCTGCTTTGGTGTTGCAAATTCACGCTGCCAAAGACAACTCAGTACCCCATACTGAGAAGGTGTCACATCATATTCCGATAACTTTCCGTTCAGATACTGAAACACAGAATGCTGTGCAGTTGTCAGCAAGTAGTTGATACATTGTGTTAATTCCATAAGCCCTATCCTTTTCCTTTACTAAATTGTTACACTTATTAGCATAAATGGAAATCCATTGAAAATCAAGTTTTTTTATTTCGTATCCGAAAGAAATTTACGCATCATGTCAAAAGGCTGTACTGGCTGGGAGAATTTCACCCGCAGTTTTTCCTGTGGATGCGGCGCAGATTCAACAGATTCGCCCGCTTCGTTATAAATTTCTGTTACGGTCATAGAGAATGAAGGGCCTTTTGCGGGCATGACTTCAATTTCTTCTCCCACAGAGAATTTATTGCGCTGTTCGATCCATGCATAACCTTCTGCATCACTTGCTTCCTGTACCACGCCAATGAAGTCATAAGGGCGGATATAGGAATTGTTGGTATAAACCTGCTGGTTGCCATCAGGTCTGCCGTAATAGAATGCGGTTGTGTAGTCGCGATGACTTGCTTTGGATACTTCATCCAGATAATACTCGCGTTTCTGTTCATATTTTGCTGGATCTTCGAAATAATCATCAATTGCCTGACGATATGCCTTGATAACGGTACCAACATAGAAAGGAGTTTTCATTCTGCCTTCGATTTTCAGGCTGACTACGCCGGCTTCAACCAGATCAGGAATATGGTCGATCATACAAAGGTCTTTAGAATTGTAAATGTAAGTACCTCTTTCGTTTTCTTCAATGGGCATATATTCACCGGGACGTGTTTCTTCAACCAAATGGTATTTCCAACGGCAGGGATGGGCACAAGCGCCTTTATTGGCATCACGACCGCTGAGGTAATTGCTCAGCAGGCATCTGCCAGAATAAGAAATGCACATAGCACCATGAACAAAGGCTTCGATTTCCATATCCGTAGGAATTTTTTCGCGAATTTCGCGAATTTCACGCAGGGAAAGTTCTCTGGCAACAACCACACGTCTCGCACCCAACTGATACCACATGCGGGCACTCTGGTAGTTGGTGTTGTTTGCCTGTGTAGAAACATGGATTTCCAGATCAGGAGCCGCTTCTCTTGCCACAGCAAATACACCCAGGTCAGAAATCAGTACAGCATCAGCACCAAGTTCATAAATTTCTTTGAAATAGTCAGCCATACCTTCAAAATCTGCATTGTGAGCAAAGATATTGGCTGTGACATATACTTTTGCACCATGTTCATGGGCAAAACGGATCCCTTCTGCCATAGCTTCTTTATCGAAATTTTTCGCTTTTGCACGAAGGCTGTATGCTTCGCCGCCAATGTAAACGGCATCTGCACCATACAGTACCGCGATTTTTAATTTTTCCAGATCACCGGCAGGTGCCAGCAATTCTGGTTTGATTTTATTCTGCATCATTTTGTTCTCCTTCTAGTGTTACAGGAATTTCTTTCTTCTTATAGCAAAGTGCCATGCCATCCCCAATGGGAATGATGGAAGTTTCCAAGGCATCATTATGTGTAATATCCCACAGGAAGTTCCGCAAGCGTTTATGGATGGTTCTCTGCCGTCTAGGCACACTGAAACGGGTCTGCGCAATAGTGCCGCCCTGCAACACATCATCAACAATCAGCAGACCGCCAACAGGAAGCAGGCGCAGGCAGTGAGGCAGGAAATTGCCATACTGCCCTTTTGCTGCATCCAGGAAAATTACATCGTAAGGGCCTTCCAGTGTGGGCAGGATATTTGCCGCATCGCCTTCCAGGATTTTGATTTTGTCTTCCAGTCCCATTCGTTTGATGTTTACTCTTGCGTCTTTCAGCATCACTTCAAAGCGGTCAATGGTTGTTACCGTACCGTCTTCCGGCAGGTAACGGCACATGAGTCCTGCTGAAAATCCCACAGCAGTACCGATTTCCAAAATATGTTTTGGCTTCTGCATGGTCAGAAGTACGCTCAAAAGTCTTGCTGTTTCCAGCGGGATAATGGGTACTTCTGCCGCAATGGCTTCCCGCTGGATTTCACCCAGAACACCATCATACATAGGCTGTACTGTGCGCAGATAGGCGTTCATGGTATCGTCTGTTACATAATTCATTCTTTATTCTCTCCTCAAAATTATTGTGCCAGGCTTGCCTGATATTTTTCTTTGGCAGCCAGGAATTCTTCATTGGTCTTGCAGAATACATGGTTGCTCTGACCAGCTGCTTCTACTACATAATACAAATAGTCATTATCTTCTGGATACAAAGCAGCTTTAAAGGATGCTTCACCGGGATTGGAGATAGGGCCTAAAGGCAGACCTTTGTTCAATCTGGTATTGTAAGGAGAATCTGTCTGCAAATCTGCCTGTGTCAGTTCTCCGCCTGTTTTTCCAACGGCATACAGTACAGTAGCGTCAATACCCAAAGACATATCCTGTTCCAAACGGTTATAGATTACGCCTGCTGCTCTTGCGCGTTCTTCATCCAGTGTGATTTCTTTTTCTATCATAGAAGCGATGGTAACGATTTCATCCAGTGTATGACCGCTTGCAGCCACGGCATCCTGATATTCCTTTGTATACATCTGCTCGAAACGATCCAGCATCATGGAAATGATTTCATGAGCAGTCATATTTTCTGTCAGGAAATAAGTATCAGGGAAGAGATAGCCTTCCAGACGGTATTCACGATCCGGAAGATCCTTCAGGAAGCTGTGGGGGAATGTACCTGTGTTGGCTTCTGTGATAAATTCTTCAGCAGTGCAAATACCTGTTTCAGCTACACGATCCGCAATCTGTTTTACAGTGTAGCCTTCTGGAATGGTCAGTTTGTTCTTCGTGCTGACTTCACCGGACTGCAGAAGCGCCATAATCTGTGTCTGTGTCATACCTGTATCCACATCATAGGTACCCATCTGATACGTTCCGTCGTATCCGTTGATTTTACTGCTCAAACGGAATGTAAAGGTGTTGGAGATCAATCCCTGTTCCTTCAGAATATTTGCAATATCGGATGTTGTAGAGCCGGAAGGGATGGTAACGGAAACTGTTTCACCGGTCAGGTTTTCTGTACTGCCATCCATCATCATGATCCCTTTCATAAATTGGAAAGAAAAAATGCCGATCATCAGCGCAACAACAAGTACAATAAGCCCTTTGAAACCTTTTGAAAGTTTCCGTTTATGCTTTTTCGGTTTCGAGCGTTCCGTTGTGCTTCTGCTGCTTGGCTCACGATATACTGTTTCTCTGCGGGAGCTTTCTCTGTGAGATGTATCTCTGCGAGACGAGTCTCTACGGGAACTTTCTCTGCGTTCTTTGGTCGGTTCCACCTTACGATACATGGTGGTTTCCTGCAGCTCTCGTTCCATACGACTGTTCCATTCTTCTTCTCTGGAAGCTCTGCGTGGAACATAAGTGTTTTCAAACTCAGGATCTCGCCGTGGAATTTTTGTCACACTTTCCTCTTCCATACGTTGAGGTTCTGCTGCCTTTTCTTCTTTGATTCTTGTACTTTCCCGTGGAGCAGAAGGACGAGCTGTGTGCTGCCCGTAATATGTGGTATTGCTTCTGTCTCTGCGGGGGAAATAAGTGGTGGAAAATTCTTCCTCCATATCTCTTTGCATCGAACGTCTTTGTTCAGGTGCCCGGCTTTGCTGCTGGCTTGCCTGTTCATCGCTTCGATTGCCATGTTCATCCATATCTAGTTGCCTCCTTCGATTCCTCAATCTTATTTATTATACCTTTTTCCTTCATTTCCGACAACCTTTTCTTTCTTGTTGCATCATATTTAAAAAAATCCTAAAAAACTTTGTAGATTTCCGAAGAAACTTGCAGAAAATTCCATACCTGATATAATGAAATACAGACTAAAAGCAGAGGTGTGTAACATGAATTATATGGAATCAATCAAATATCTCGAAGAAGAAGTAGGATTTGCATCTGTTCCCGGTTTATCCCGTATTCAAGCATTGCTGAAAAGACTTGGCAATCCAGAAAAAAAGCTGCGCTGTATTCACGTGGCAGGAACAAATGGGAAAGGTTCTTCCGTTGCAATGCTTTCTTCTGTGCTGCGCGAAAACGGCTGTAAAACGGCTTCTTATACGTCACCTCATCTGCATCGTTATAATGAACGTTTTGTCATCAATGGTCAGGAAATTTCTGACGAACAGTTTGCGGAGGAAATCTCTCTGATGCGTGCGTATTGTGAAGCGATGGCAGCGGCAGGAGAAGATGTTCCAACTCTTTTCGAAATCGTTACAGCTGCTGCATTCCATTATTTTGCGGAACAACAGGTAGATATAGCTGTTATGGAAGTCGGTCTGGGCGGCACATATGATGCAACCAATGTGATTGAAGCACCCCTCTTGAGTCTGATTATGTCCATTAGTATGGATCATATGGATTATCTCGGAAATACACTTTCTGATATTGCTCGTGAAAAATGCGGAATCATCAAGAAAAATTGCCCTGTGGTGTTGTATTCTCAGGAAAAAATAGTATATAATATGGCTAAGGAAATGGCACAAGCCCTTTCTGCACCTTTTTACTGCGAAACTGAAAATCAGATTTCCGTTCATAAACAGGATTTTGACGGAACGATTTTTTCCGTGAAAAATCATCTAATTGATTATCAAGAATTGATACTGCCCCTTCCGGGCGATTACCAGATTGCCAATTGTATAACCGTATTGAATGCCTGTGCGATTTTGCAGCAGCTTGGACTGCCTTTGACAGAAGAAACCATTCGCAGAGGAATTTTGCATGCTTTCTGGCATGGGCGCATGGAAGTTTTAAAACACCATCCTCTTGTGCTTTTGGATGGCGCCCATAATGCAGATGGCATTGCAAAACTGGCGCAATCCCTTCCTCATTATGTGAATGGAAAAAAAATCACCTTGGTACTTGGCGTATTGGGTGATAAAGAATATCCTTTGATGCTGTCAGAAATTTTCCCACTGATTCATCAAGCTGTTTTGACAGAGCCTTTGAGCGAAAGAAAACTGGATTTGGAATCTTTAGCGAAAGCAACAGCACATTTCCATAAACCGGTT
Source organism: uncultured Clostridia bacterium (assembly GCA_958420075.1). Lineage (GTDB taxonomy): Bacteria > Bacillota > Clostridia > Lachnospirales > Anaerotignaceae > Anaerotignum. Next base: position 6,988 of record CATZIM010000075.1, read on the forward strand.
ATATTGGAAAAAGAAATCCCACGTGCATTTGACCGTGCTTTGGAAATTACAGATAAAGACGATATGATACTGTGTTGCGGTTCTTTATACATGATTGGCGAAATTCGAGAATATATACTTTCATTGTGATTGGAGGAATATATAAATGTTGAACTTTAAAGAAGAATTGAAAAAATACCAGCCTTTGATGGAACTGGATGATATACAAAGTGCCCTGCAGCCTTCTCAGATGCAGGATCTGCTGGATATTTTACAGCATATTGCGAAAGAAAATAAACCACAGGATACCTCTGCCAGCCAGGCTGAGGAAGCGTAAAGGAGTCGATGGATTATGAAATGCCCTAACTGCGGCAATACTGTTCCAAATGGCTTCCTCTGCCCTTCCTGCGGTGTAGATACATATATCTTTAAAAAAGCACGAAATGCTTCTATTCGCCTGTATAATGAGGGCTTGGAAGCGGCTTTGGCCCAGGATCTTTCTGCGGCGGCAACCTTATTGGAACAGAGTATTTTATTTGATAAAAACAACTATCAGGCGCGTAACCTGCTTGGATTGGTTTATGCGGAAACCGGCCGTATGGCAGATGCTTTAAAGCATTGGATTGTCAGCAATTCTTTGGTCAGCGAAAACAACCCTGCTGCCGGATATATTGAATATTTGCAGAAACATGCCAGAGAGATGGATCAATATAACGATGCTGTGCGTTTGTATAATCAAGCGCTGCATTATCTCCATCAGGGAAGCGACGACCTGGCCATTATTCAGTTGAAAAAAAGTCTGGACTTAAGTCCCGGTTTTATTGATGCTAATAATTTGATGACTTTA
>CATZIM010000076.1 GCA_958420075.1 uncultured Clostridia bacterium
ATCCCTTATTTAGTTTTTTTTGAGGTGGCCGTTGTAACGCAACCTTAGGAGGCGGCCGCTCTATCCAACTGAGCTATAGGGACACATTACTTTTCTATTTTATCACGTTCCCCCATTTCGTCAAGAGTGCTTTTCCCTTGTATTTTCTACTATTCCAATGGGGATTTCCTTTGACAGTCTTTATCCGCAGGCGGTATAATATATGATTGAAACAGGATTTTGTATAGAAAACGAGGAAAAAATATGATTCCCATTACCATAACATACACCCCCTACGCCGAAGGTGTGAAAATCATCGGCGTCACAGGACGGGCGGCGGAAATCCGCATTCCCGACCACATAGATGGCTTGCCTGTCATTGCCATTGCCCCCTATGCCTTTGCGGTGCAGACGGAGGCAGAGGTAAATGAAACAGAAACGCCCGCCCAGCTTTCCTTTGTGGAAGGGGAGGACATGCCAAGAAAAGCCCCTCTGAAAGAAGTCACAGGGGAAGCCTTGAAGCGGCTGTATCTGCCGGACACCATCCGGGAAATGGGTGCTTATGCCTTTGGGGGCTGTTCTGCTTTGGAGGTCATCCACCTGCCGGAACATCTCTCAGTACTGCCTGACCATGTGTTTGCAGGGTGCATTTCTCTGAAACAGATTGCCCTACCGCCCCATCTTTCCGTCATTGAGGGCTATGCCTTTTATGACTGCCGCAGTTTGGAAAAACTGCGGATTCCCGAAACAGTGCAGAAAATCGGGGCATACGCCTGCTACAACTGCCGGGAAATGGAGGAAATCAACATCCCAAGAGAAACCACTGACCTTGGCACGGGGCTGTTTCTGAACTGCGACAAGCTTACATCCATTTCCTTTGGCAGATGCCGCCACATTGCGGACTTGGTGGCAGTGCTGAACCACGAACTGCATCTGACCATGGATTTTGACGACGGAAACCGGGCGAAACTGCTCATTCCCGATTTCCAGTACGAATATATCGAGGACACCCCTGCCCGTCAGTTCCATCAGGTGAACTATGGCACAGGGCATCTGTTCCGTCAGTGCATCGGCAATTCGGACATTGATTTCCGCCGCTTTGACGAGCTGTTTTACCTGACCAAGCGAGAGGACGGGGCACTCATGGTACTGCTTCTGACCATGTACCGTCTGGAATATCCCTACCGCTTACAGGAAAACCGCAGACAGGACTATCTGCAATATCTGAAAGAGCATTTTTTCACTGCCTTTGGGTACTATACCCAGCAAGGCAGTCTGGACAAAATCCGCCTCTTTGCCCAGTGGGGGCTGATTACAGCGGAAAACATCGATTCTCTGCTGGAAATGGCAGGAGAAGCCAAAAAAACGGAAATCACGGGCTTTTTGCTGGAATACCAGCATGCCCATTTTGCAAAAAAGAAAAAATCATTTGATCTGTAAAGGGGGAAAACCATGAACGAAACCCATCAGCAGCTCATACAAATCGGCAGCCGCATATTGAGCGCCTCCCGCAATGAGCTTTATTTATCCATGCGGTTTCTGGACGTTGCCCTCAGCTCTCTGCGTTATGAAATGAACCTGTCCTCCCTCTATGTGGGGACGGACGGGGAAAAAATACTGTTCAACCCCCGTTACCTCATCCAGCGGTATCTGTCCGACCGGGTGCTGGTGAATCGGGCGTATCTGCACATGCTGCTCCACTGCCTGTTCCGCCACCCCTTCCATCAGGGCGACCGGGACGAGGAATACTGGAATTTGGCATGCGACATTGCCGTGGAATCCATGGTGGATGCACTGCCTTTTAAATCGGTGCATCTGGTGGTATCCGACCGGAGGAATGAATGGTATGACAAACTGCGGCGAGAGCTGAAAGTCCTTTCCGCCGAGGGCATTTACGAAGTGCTGCAAAAGGAAAAACTGTCCATACAGGACTTCGGCAAACTGCAATTGGAATTCTGGGTGGACGACCATGTTTTCTGGGAAAAGAAAAAGGACGACGACCAGAATCAGGACGAAAACCAAGACGACAACAACAACCAGAACCAAAACGACCAGAACGACGAGCAAGAACAGCAGCGCCGACAGGAACTGGAGGAAAAGTGGCGTGACATCAGCGAAAAGATGCAGACCAATCTGGAAACCTTCTCCAAGGAAGCCGGGGAAGAAGCCGGCGACCTGCTGCAATACCTGAAAGTAGAAAATCGGGAACGGTACGACTACCGCCGTTTTCTGGAGAAATTTGTGACCCTCAAAGAGGACATGCAGGTGGACGACGACAGCTACGACTATATTTTCTATACTTATGGTTTACAGCTTTACGGCAATCTGCCCCTCATCGAGGCTTTGGAATACAAGGAAGTGAAAAAGGTAGAGGAAATCGTCATTGCCATTGACACCTCCGAATCCTGCGAGGGGGAAGTGGTGCGCAAATTCTTAGAAGAAACCTACGCCATCCTGCGGCAGAACGAGAGCTTTTTCCATACCTTCCACATCCACATCATACAGTGTGATACCGTCATCCAGCAGGATAAAGTCATCACCTCCGCCGAAGAGATGGCAGCATACATGGAGGAATTTGACCTCAGGGGAAGCGGCGGCACGGACTTCCGTCCCGTATTCACCTATGTATCCAAACTCATTGAAGAAAAAGTCTTTCGCAATCTGAAAGGGCTCATTTACTTCACCGACGGCTGGGGACAGTTCCCCAAACGCCGCCCGCCCTACGAAACAGCATTCGTCTTTTTTGACGAGGGCATGTACAACGAACGGGAAGTGCCCCCTTGGGCAATGAAAGTCATTTTGGGCAAAGAAGATTTGGAAATTTCGTATAACAAGGAGTAATGCTATGAATATCAAACAGGCAAAGGAAGAAATCAAGCATGCCATTGCCGCTTATCTGGCAAAGGACGCTTACGGAGAATATAAAATCCCTGTGGTGCGGCAGCGTCCCCTGCTGCTCATGGGGGCGCCGGGCATCGGCAAAACTGCCATCATGGAACAGGTGGCAAGAGAATGCGGCGTGGGGCTGGTGGCATACAGCATCACCCACCACACCCGTCAGAGTGCCATGGGGCTGCCCTTCATCAGCCACAAAAACTACGGCGGCAAGGAATACGCCGTCACAGAATACACTATGAGTGAAATCATCGGTGCGGTTTATGACAAAATGGAAGAAACAGGACTGAAAGAAGGCATCCTGTTCATCGACGAAATCAACTGCGTATCCGAAACACTGGCTCCTGCCATGCTGCAATTTTTGCAGGCGAAAACATTCGGCTCCCATAAGGTACCCGAAGGCTGGATCATCGTGGCAGCAGGCAACCCGCCCGAATACAACAAGAGTGTACGGGAATTTGACGTAGTAACCTTAGACCGTGTGAAGAAAATCGACGTAGAACCTGATTTTACCGCATGGAAGGAATACGCTTGGAAACAGGGACTTCACGGGGCTGTGCTGTCCTATCTGGAAATTAAGAAAAACCATTTCTACGCCATGGAAACCACTGTGGACGGCAAGCGTTTTGCCACCGCCAGAGGCTGGGAAGACCTGTCCAATATGTTGCGGGTTTATGAGGAACTGGGCATTGCCGCTGACGAAGGGCTCATTTACCAGTACTTACAGCACAAGAAAATCGCTAAGGATTTTGCCAACTACTTAGACCTTTACGAAAAATACCGCACAGATTACCGTGTGGGAGACATTCTGGCTGGGAACTACACCAAAGGTGCCGTGGAAAAACTCCAGGAAGCGCCTTTCGACGAACGCCTCAGCGTGATGGGTCTGCTGCTGAGCCGCCTGACAGAAGACTTTACAGCGGCTTATGACAAAGATTTGCAGACCGTACAGCTCCACGGCGTGCTGAAAGAAATCAAGGAACGTTTCGCAAGCCCTTACTGTGCTGAAACCCCTTGGGAAACCCTCACAGAATCCTACATGGAAGAAATCCAGAGCAAGTACGACAGAGAAAAGAAAGCGGGACTTCTGGACAAGCACAGCGCACAGGCATACCTTGCCACATTGCAGACCATGGAAGGCTATGTGCAGGCAGCCAAAGCCGCAGGTCTTAGGGAAAAAGACGATGTATTCGGCATGATGAAAGAGAAATTCACCCATGTGGTGGAAGATAGAGAAAACGCTATCTCCTACGCTTCCGCAGCACTGGACAACGCTTTTGCTTTCCTGGAAGAAGCCTTCGGTGCTGGACAGGAAATGGTCATTTTCATCACAGAACTGACTGCCAACTATTACAGCGTGAAATTCATCAGCGAAAACGGCTGTGAAAAATATTACAGCTACAACAAAGAGCTGCTCTTTGAAGAAAAGCAGAAATCCATTCTGGAAGATATTGAAAAAGCAAAGACCATGGTAGATCTGCTGTTTTAAGGAATAAAAAACCATCATTTATTAAAAAAATAATAGCTGGAATCCTAATATCAGGATTCCAGCTATTTTTATTTTCCATATTTTATTCTCTTGTAAACTCTGCCGCAATGGCATTGCCGTCTACTTCAATGATCAGACGGAATTCTCCGGCACCAATGCCGCCGCAGAGATTTTTCCAGTTGATAGGCAGCTCTACCGTTTCTCCGGCAGGTACCGCAACGGTTTCTTCGCCCCATGTCGCATTGGCAGTGCCTACAAATTCTTTCCAATTGCCGTCCGCGTCTTTCTTTTCCATGTGATACGCGTCACGATAGCTGATTTCCGCGTCTGTGCCGTTGGTCAGCAGGAATGTACCGCTGGTGGCTTTCAGGGTATCTTCTTTCAGTTCCAGTGTCACGCCTTCCATTTCGTTGACTGTGGCAAACTGGGTTTCCGGGTCGCCGCTGCATCCGGCAAATGCCACCATACACAACAATGCCAATAAAACCGCAATTCCTTTTTTCATTTCGTTTCTCCTTTATTACTGCAATGTCTTTTCAATGAATGCTGCCAGTTCTTTTGCCGCTTTTCCCATACGTTCCATGTCTTTACCTTCGATCATGACACGGATCAGGGGTTCTGTACCGGAAGTACGGATCAGCACACGGCCGTCTGCGGAAAATTCTTCTTCCAGTTTGGAAATGGCATGGCGGATGGCAGGTACTTCCATATAAGTATTTTTCTTTGCGTTATTGACGCGGGCATTTACCAGCACCTGAGGCATCACTTCCATGGCTTTTGCCAGTTCAGAAGCCTTTTTGCCTGTGCGTTTCATAACGGACAGCAGCTGGATGGCTGTGAGGATACCGTCACCGGTGGTGTTGTGATCCAGGAAAATGATATGACCGGACTGTTCACCGCCCAGATTGCGTTCCGCTTCGATCATACGTTCCAGAACGTAACGGTCGCCAACGCCTGCCTGTTCAATAGAAATGCCTTTTTCTCTGCCCATCATGGTCAGACCCAGGTTAGACATAACGGTACCAACGATGGTATCGTTTTTCAGTGTGCCTTTTTCTTTCATATCCAGACCGCAGATGGCAAGGATTTTATCGCCGTCGATGAGTTCGCCGTTTTCGTCTACAGCCAGGCAGCGGTCTGCGTCGCCGTCGAAAGCAAAACCGATATCTGCGTTATTTTCTTTTACAAATGCTTTCAGGTCTTCCATATGGGTGGAACCGCAGCGTTCGTTGATATTTGTGCCGTCGGGTTCGTTATGGATGATGCAAAGGCTTGCACCCAGATTCAGCAGTGTGATGGGAGCTGCTTTATAAGATGCGCCGTTGGCACAGTCCAAAGCTACTTTGATGCCGCCGAATTTTTCCTTTGTGGTGCTGCCAAGGAATGCGATGTAATCATCCAGCGCATCTTCTGCCACAGTATGGGTACCGATGGATGCCCCTGTGGGAGAAGGCAGGATTTCGGGATGACTCAGGATGATGTTTTCGATTTCATCTTCCAGATCATCGCTGAGTTTATAGCCCTGGCTGTTGAAAAACTTGATGCCGTTGTATTCCACAGGGTTATGAGAAGCGGAAATGACAACGCCTGCATCCAGACGATATTTCCGTACCAGATAAGCCACTGCAGGTGTGGGCACGATGCCTGCCAGCACTGCGTGAGCGCCTACAGAGCAGATGCCTGCCACCAGAGCCGCTTCCAGCATATCACCGCTGATGCGGGTATCCATCCCCACCAAAATGCGGGGTGCATGTTTTGTTTCTTTTGTCAGTACATAAGCGCCTGCACGTCCCAGCTGGAACGCCATTTCCCCTGTCAGTTCCGTATTTGCTACACCGCGGACACCGTCCGTACCAAATAATCTACCCATATTCTGTTCAAACTCCTTATTCTTATTTTCTCATATTTTTTATGATTCTGTATCTGATTCATCGCTGCCGGCAGCCGTCACTTCTATGGTAACGGTGCCGCTTTCTGCCGTAATACCGCTTGGCAGGTTCCAATCGATGGAAACGCTATGTTCGCCTTCTGTCAGTGCGGAAACATCGATCTGACCTGACAGGTCACTGCCTTCCACTGCTGCCAGCTGGCTAGCTTCACCATTGATGGAAACGGAAATGCTATCCGGCAGATGATACTGATACCCATCCTGGGTATTGGTCAGGTGGATCTGGTCAGAAGAAACCGTCACGGTCTTTTCTTCCCCTCTGTCCACATGGACAAGAACCTGAACTACAGCACTGCTGCCTTCTTCCAGTTTCACCCCTTCCGGCAGATAATCGGAAAGCTGGAAGGTATGGCTGATGGAGCTGGTTGCTCCACTGACGTCGATCTGATCCAAAGAGATCACATTCAATTTATCCAAATCTTCTTTTGCGCCAATGACAGAAACGGTCTTCGGGGTGCATGTGATTTCCCCCATATGATAGCCGTCTGCCGGGCTGCCTGTTACGGAAACTTGAACGGGCACCTGTTTTGCCTCGTTCAGGCTATAGGAAACGGTGACCGTATCAACGGAGAATGTAACGCCGTTTACGGTATTGCCGTCTTTGTCATAAGCGACGGGTTTCACCTGCAGATCCATCTGCTGCACCGCATCTGCCGCATTGACAGGCAGGCGCACTGCCACAACGCTGTCCACAGCGGATTTTGCCCCTTTGACCATGATGGTTTCCGGGATCAGTTCCGGTGTTGACAAATGGGTGCCTTCTGTCACTTCCCCATTCAGGGAAACTTCCAGAGGGAATTCCTTTGCCGCCAGGGTTTCCACCTGAATCTCCACACTGCCGGGGACTTTGCTCTCCACGGTATATCCTGTAGCGCCGCCGCCAACGGAGGTATCTACAGGCAGTGTGATGGTATCACCGTCCTGGGCATAAGTCAAATCCGACAGATCCACACTGGCAGAAATCAAATCTGCCTGCCGCTGACTGAGCCGATCCAGCGCCGTTCGCTGGGCTTTGACCTTGATGCTGACCTTTGTATTGGTCAATTCTTCCCGATTGGCTACTGTAAGTCCTCGGGCAGTCAATGTTTCTTCTCCCACCAATTGCAAAGTGGTGCTGTATGATCTTGTATCAATGGGCTGATTGATGCTGATGACCATGAACCACATGGTAGTGGCTATTGCCACGGAAAGCAGTTTCCAGCCCAGGTCTTTCATGAGCAATTCTTGAAATCGTTTCATTTATCCTGCCTTCCTTTCCAAATCGCCAGTTTCTTTTTGGCGGATTGATGATCCTGTTCGGAGATCATGTTTTTCAATTGTTCCGGCGTCAAATCCCGATAAAGGACGCCGCCTCTTGCAACGGAAATCTTCCCTGTTTCTTCGGAAACGACGATAACATG
>CATZIM010000077.1 GCA_958420075.1 uncultured Clostridia bacterium
CGGACGAATTGAAAGTACCCTTTGCCGATTCCAAAGATGGGTATTTTGAAGGCGGTCTGGTGACTGGTTTCGGTTCCGCAGTGACATTCAAAGGCTATAACGAAGCGGGTGAAATGCAGTTTTATGCAGTGACGGACAGAGGTCCCAATGCGGACGCACCCAAGTATGAAAAAGACGGAACACAGACAGAAGCAAAGATTTTCCCTTGTCCGGAATTCACCCCCAGTATCGGTATTGTGACCATCAAAGATAACGGTGCCGTTGTAGATGAAGCTATTACACTGAAAGATGCGGAAGGAAACGAGATTTCCGGTCTGCCTCTGGAACCTGGTCAGGTTGGGGCAACAGGAGAAAGAGCACTGGATATGCAGCTCAATGATATCGGCTATGATAATGAAGGTCTGGACACAGAAGGCATTGCCGTAGATGCGGACGGTAATTTCTGGCTGTGTGATGAATATGGTCCTTTCATTGTAAAGACAGATGCCAATGGAAAGATTCTGGAAAAATATGCGCCCGGTGAAGGTCTGCCGGAAATTTTGCAGTATCGCATTCCAAACAGAGGTTTTGAAGGTCTGACCATTACACCCAATGGCACAGTTATGGCTTCTGTGCAGAGTGTACTGGATGTAAACGGCGAAACAGATGATACCGCTTGTTTTACCAGAATTGTGGCCCTTGACCCTGAAACAGGTGATACAAAAATGTATGCCTATCCTGTAGACCTGAGCCAGTACAGCGCACCTTCCAACTGCAAGATTGGGGATATTTACGCAGTGGATGATGACACACTGCTGGTCATCGAACAGGGCAAACTGGCAGACAAGACCATGTCCAATAAAATTTATCAGGTGGATTTGTCCAACGCTACAGACATTTCTGACATGACTGTAGACGGTAAGGCATTAGAATATGCTTCTGCAGAAGAATTGCAGGATGATGTTGTGTTCGCGGAAAAAGAACTGCTGCTGGATTTGCGTGATTATGGTTGGACAGCGGAAAAAGCGGAAGGTCTGTGCATGGTAGATGAAAATACCATTGCAGTCATCAATGACAATGACTTTGGCATTGTTACTGTAACAGAAGATGCCGCAAACGAAGACGCTGATATTACGGACTATGTATACGACGCAGCAACAGGCACATTTACAAAAGACGGCACAGCAGCAGAAGTGAAGGTTTCCATTGGGGAAAACACAGAACCTGCACAGATTTGGACATTCCAGAAAACAGAAGAACCTGCAGCAGAAACTTCCTATATCAGCATCCGCAACGGTGTATTGCAGGCACAGGAAAGCGGCAAAACATACGGTGTGGATTTTGACAGCGAAAAACAGCAGGTTGTATTGACAACGGGTGGTACATATACAGCAACAGGCAAAGAAGATACCCAGAAAACTTTGACAGAAGTGGGAGAAGCATCTGCCTGGAAAATTGTGCTGGACGGCACAGCGCTGGATATTCCCGTATATCATATCAACGGTTATAACTATGTAGACCAGCAGGCGTTGGAAGCAGCGCTGGCATAAAAAGGCTCATACGCAATCAATATACCTATACCAGAAAAAGGCTTTGCCCTAAGTGGCAGGGCTTTTTTCTTGTGGAAAAATAGAATCCTATGGTACAATGGCAAAAAAGATTGGGGGATAAGAGATGAAAAAAACACCTTGGATGTTGGGATACTGGACATTGCTGCGGATGTCTATCAGAATGAAAAAGAAATTGCCAGTATATATGCCCACAAGAGAATTTATTGACGGGTGCTGGAGATTGGCATTTTTGGATGATATGGTTTGCCGTCATGAGTTGGATGGTGTAGTGATTAAAGGGGAGCCTGTTGTTTTTCCGCCGAAAAAGGAATCCATTCCTTATCGGTATAAGCTTTTTCTGGAAATGTACGGGGAAGATACGTCAGAGGAATGGGAAAAAGCATACAGTAAAACATGGAAGCGGGCAAAGGCATTGAGGGTAAAATGACAATGTGATATACTAAAGACATGTATTTAGACAAAAACAAAGAGGAGGTTTTCAAATGAAGATCGGTATTTTGGGCCCTGGGAATATTGCGGAAAAAATGGCGTACACCATCAATCATATGGATGACGCCCAGTGTTATGCCGTCGCGTCCAGAGATTTGGAACGGGCAAAGGCATTTGCAGAAAAATTTGGCATTCCTAAGGCGTATGGCTCTTATGAAGAATTGGCAAAAGATCCGGATGTGGAATTGATTTATATTGCGGTACCCCATTCCCATCACTATATGTATATGAAAATGTGTCTGGAACATGGAAAACCTGTGTTGTGTGAAAAAGCTTTTACAGCAAACGCTGCCCAGGCAAAAGAAATTCTGGAACTGTCCAAAGAAAAAGGCGTATTTGTGGGAGAAGCCATTTGGACAAGATACATGCCCTCCAGAAAAATCATTGATGATGCCATTGCAGCAGGTAAAATTGGGGAAGTTAATTTTGTAACAGCAAATCTGGGATATAATATCCAGCATGTACGCCGTTTGACAGACCCGGAACTGGCAGGGGGCGCTTTGCTGGATGTAGGGATTTATCCTTTGTCTTTCATTGCCATGATTCTGGGGGATGAAGTGGCAAGCATCACTTCTTCCTGCGTGAAAACAGAAACCGGAGTGGATGCCCAGAATGCCATTATCCTCACATACAAAAACGGCAAAATGGCCATTGCCCACAGCGGTATGCTGGGGCCTACAGAACAGTTTGGTATTGTGTACGGCTCCAAAGGATATCTGGTTGCGGAAAACATCAATAATGTAGATCGTGTCTGCATTTATGACAATGACAGAAAACTAGTGGAAGCCATTGACATGCCGGAACAGATCACTGGTTTTGAAGATGAAGTGCGTGCATCCATGGCAGCTATTCGGGAAGGCAAAATCGAATGTGAACAGATGCCGCACAGTGAAATTCTGCGGATGATGGAACAGATGGACAGTCTGCGGGAAGCATGGGGCATTCGTTATCCTTTTGAATAAGAAAGCAGAAGATGGAAAAGATAGACTGTATGGATGCATGCAGTCTATTTTTTGAGGAAAAAATTACGAAATTCTAAGAAAACTTTTCCTTTTCATACTTTTCTTTGTTATGGATTTATAGTATAATTCTGTAGAATATTTGTATACGAAGGATTGAGAATAAGGGTGAATATATGGCGACTTTAAAGGATATTGCGGCGTTAGCCGGCGTCTCGCCTTCTACGGTTTCCCGTGTTTTGCAGGAAGATGCTACATTGTCGGTGACGGAGCAAACAAGGGAACGAATCCGGCAAGCAGCACAGGAGCTTGGTTATGTGAAGCCGCAAAGAAAAAATATACAGAAAAATGTATTGAATGAAAGCAGGAAATATTGCGTAGGCATTGCCCAGATGGCGTTGCAGGAAACGTCTGAAGAGTGGTACTGCATGGTTTTGAAAAATGCTGTGGAACAGGCTTGTTTTGCCAGAAATCTGGAAACAGTGCCATTGTTTTTCGCAGAGGGGCAGTCTGCAAAAGAAATTGGCAGAGAGCTGCATGGCATCATTGCCATTGGTGTATTTCCCAATCATGTGATTCAGCAGCTGCGGACATACACAGAAAATATTGTGTTTTTGGGTGATGGACCTGACGACAGTAAATATTACAGCGTTGTGCCTCATCATACCTTAGCCATTGAGTTGGCGCTGAATCATTTGTTTGCCCAGGGACATCGCAAAATTGCTTTTATTGGCAGCAAGGATAAAAAGGAAGCTGCTTTATTTGAAATGCAGATGTTTGCCTTCCTCCATGCTATGTCATGCAAAGGGGAAGTGGGCAGCATTGTGGAATACGGTGGTACACAAGAGGAAGTGAAAGATGCCTTAAAAGATATGTGTGAACGTATCAAACCGACAGCTTTGCTGTTGGGGGCAGGCGTGTCTGCCAGCGCTGTTGTATATACACTGCGGGAAATGGGCATTTCCATACCGGAGGATATGAGCGTTGTAGCTTGCAGCATGACAAGACAACAGGATTGTTATGGCATTCCCTTGACGTCAGTGCAGATTATGCGGCAGGAAATGGCAGAAGCGGCACTGTTTTGGCTGGAGCAAATGTGGGCAGGGGATCAATATCCCAAAAAGGCATTGGTACCAAGTAAATTGGAAGAAAGAGGCAGTGTGCATCCGCTGCTTCCATAAAACAGAATTTTGTTGAGAAGTGTTTCTGAAAATTTCCCTTAAGAAAACACACTGAATAAAACATAGGAAGATAAGAAAGCTGGAATCTTTGATATTGTAAGGATTTCAGCTTTTTTGTTTATGCCGCAAAAAGAAATATTTTTTGTTGGAAAAACAACGGAAATGAAAGGAGCTTTGTCATAAAATAGTGCCATAGAAAAATGATAGGAATTCAAAAGGAGGCGAAAGCCATGGGATATATCAAAAACATTCCACATGAAAATATACTGCGTCTGGCAGATCAGGTCAGCGTTCAGCCGGGACAGGTGGTCAGCAAAACGCTGGCACAGAACAAAGCGGTCAGTCTGACAATTTTTGCTTTTGACAAAGATGAGGAGATCAGTACCCACGCATCTCATGGTGATGCTATGGTGACAGTGCTGGAAGGAACCGGAAAATTTACGGTAGATGGCAAAGAATATATTTTGCAGGAAGGGGAAACACTGGTAATGCCAGCAGGAAAACCCCATGCCGTATACGGTCAGGAAGCATTCAAGATGTTGTTAACGGTTATTTTTCCTTTGGAAGGATAAAGATAGAGGATAAAAAAGGAGAGAAGAATGATGAATATGTTTTGTTTTCAGTGTCAGGAAACAGCAGGCTGCAAAGGCTGCACTCGTGTGGGGGTATGCGGGAAAAGCGCACAGACAGCAGGCTTGCAGGATTTATTGATTTATGTAACAAAAGGACTTTCCGATGTAGCAACAAAGCTGCGGAAAGCAGGTAAAAAGGTGGGAACAGACGTAAATCATCTGGTGACAGAAAATCTGTTTATCACCATTACAAATGCCAACTTTGATGATGAAAAAATCACAGCACGCATTGTGGACACATTGGCTTGTAAAGAAACACTGCTGGCAGAATTGGGCAGCGACGCAGGTCTGACAGAAGCTGCAAAATGGAATGGAACAGAAGAAACATTTGCAGAAAAAGCAGCACAGGTAGGTGTGCTTTCTACAGAAAATGAAGATATTCGCAGTCTGCGGGAAATGATCGTATATGGTCTGAAAGGCATGGCTGCTTACAGCAAACATGCAAACGCACTGGGCAAGGAAAGCGAAGCTATTGATGCCTTCTTGCAGGAAACACTGGCAAAAACATTGGATGACAGTCTGGATGTGGAAGCACTGGTGGCACTGACCATGGAAACAGGCAAATACGGCGTAGACGCTATGGCGATGCTGGATGAAGCAAATACAACTGCTTACGGCAATCCACAGATTACTAAAGTTGCGCTGGGTGTACGGAAAAATCCTGGTATTCTGGTTTCCGGTCATGACCTGAGAGATTTGGAAATGCTGCTGAAGCAGACAGAAGGCACAGGCGTAGATGTGTATACACACTCTGAAATGCTGCCTGCGCACTACTATCCCGCATTCCAGAAATACAGCCACTTTGCAGGCAACTATGGCAATGCATGGTGGAAACAGAAAGAAGAATTTGAAGCATTCAACGGCCCTGTGCTGCTGACTACAAACTGTCTGGTACCTCCGCTGGAAAGCTACAAAGACCGTGTGTATACCACTGGCGCAGTAGGTTTCCCCGGATGCAAACATATTCCCGGCGGCGTAGGGGAAGAAAAAGATTTCTCTGCATTGATCGCTCATGCAAAACAGTGCCCCGCGCCTACAGAACTGGAAACAGGTGAAATCGTCGGCGGTTTCGCACACCATCAGGTATTGGCGCTGGCGGACAAGATTGTGGAAGCCGTAAAGAGTGGTGCCATCAAGAAATTTGTTGTCATGGCTGGTTGCGATGGCCGCAGCCCCAAACGAAATTACTATACAGATTTTGCAAAAGCTCTGCCCAAAGACACTGTGATTCTCACAGCAGGCTGTGCGAAATACAAATACAATAAACTGGACTTGGGCGACATCAACGGTATTCCCCGTGTGTTGGATGCTGGTCAGTGCAATGACAGCTACTCTCTGGCAGTAATTGCTCTGAAACTGAAAGAAGTATTCGGTCTGGAAGATATCAACGATCTGCCTATCGTATATAACATTGCTTGGTATGAACAGAAAGCAGTTATCGTATTGCTGGCGCTGCTGTATCTGGGTGTGAAGAATATTCATCTGGGCCCCACACTGCCCGCATTTCTTTCTCCCAATGTGGCAAAAGTCCTGGTGGAAAACTTCGGTATCGCAGGCATTGGTACTGTGGAAGAAGATATGGAACTGTTCTTCGGCGAATAAGAAAGAATTGCGGAATTTTCTGACATAGAAGATTCCACACAAGAAAATATCGTAAAAATAAAAAATCCGAAATCCTTTGTTTGAAGGGATTTCGGATTTTTTTCTATTAAGGTGTATCGTTTTCTGTGGGCTCGCTTTTTTCGTAAGCTGCCAGTTTTTCCTGCAAAGCATCTACTTGTGCTTTCCATTTTGCGTTGACAGCGGAAATTTCTTCGCTGCGCTGGGAAAGAAGTGCCCGCAGTTCCTCCAGTTCGTTATTTTCTTCTTCGCGTACAGGAGATGGCGCGGAAGCGGCGTATAACTGGGATTGAACAGGGAGCGGCGTATTTTCTGTGAAAATAGCTGGATGGAAATTGTTCTGTCTGTCGCCGATGGCTTCGGCGGCGAAAGGATCAGATGCGCCTATGAATTCACCTTTCAGACTTTGCAGGGGGAAGGGGAATGTGCAGCGTTCTACAGGGCCAATGGATGTGCCGTTTTCACAGATACATCGCATAGGCAGACCATTTGCACACCAGAAAAGTATGATCTTATCCTGCTGGCGATAAATCAGACAATGGTCGCAGGCAGAACCGCTTTCCCAAAGGACGAAGGGACGTCCAACGGCAGAACCCTGTTTGCAGCGATAAACAACCTGATTGCGGAACAGGTTTCGGCTGAGATAGAGAATATGCATCTGCTGGTTGTCTTCCAGAATGGAAAAATCTGTGCAGGTGCCCCCTGTCTGGATGAGAGGGGAAAGACTGCCTAGGGTGAAAGGAGAAAGAAGGATTTCACGGGCGCTGATGGTGCTGCGATGAGAACGATAGTACAAAATCACATGATTTTCTCCCAACCTTCGTCCCAGAAAAGGCGCTCCTGGCAGCGGCAGAAAATGATCGATCTGATAAGGGGGCTGCCACTGTCCTTTTTGGAATAGGGCGTATTCTAAAATGTGATTGCCGCTTTGGGGCTGGGAAACGCCGTAGAAAAGACGGAAAGCGTCTTTTTGCGGTGCCATGAAGCAATAGGTATTTTGCCATCGTTTGTCACCTGCCTGCCACAAAGGGCGCGGTTCCCACTGCATCAAGTCAGAAGAAGCGGACAATATGAGCCGTCCATCGGTGGTGGGATAGAGCAGGTATGTATAAGATTCATATTGGCAAAGAGAAAAAGCGGAAACGCCTTCCGCAATACAAAAGGGGGTATATTTGCCATCAGAAGTCTGTCTGCGGCACCACAGACGGTTATGCTCCAGAGAAAAAACAGCAATGTCCCCCTGTGGGGTTT
>CATZIM010000078.1 GCA_958420075.1 uncultured Clostridia bacterium
GCAGAATCTGCTGTACGGTAACGCCTGCATCTGCGAAAAGATAAATCATCAGCGCTGTGCCCACGCATTCCCCCAGCACAAGAGGAATCTTTGCCACAAAGTCCGCCACTGCCGGCTGGATGAGGCGCATGACAAATACGGTCAACAGCCCCCACTCCACAGAGCGTTCCAGGCAAACACGGCCTTTGATATTAAACTTTTTCTTGCTGTAATCCCACCAGGAAGCGTGAAAAAGTTTTTCCAGCAGCACCGCAATGGCGTATTCCACCACTGTCGCCACCAGAAAACCGCCGCAAAACAAAAGCAGCAGATTTTCCTGCACAGGTGAGAGCAAAACCAGAATGAGCAGCGCACCTGTGCCATAAATGGGGCAAAGAGGCCCATTGATAAAGCCACGGTTCACCCATTCTTTGGTGGTAATGGAAACAAAAGCCGATTCCATCGCCCAGCCCAGAAAGCTGTAAAGCATAAAATAGTAAAAGAGCTGAAAAAAGGTAAACCCAAAAAGCTCCGATGTCCACATACCTTACGCCTCCTTGCTTTCTTCCGGCAGAGAAATGCCGCACTGTTTCACATAATCCAGCATATCCGCAAGAGCCGTTTCTTTGTCTGTCAGAGAAAGATCAATCCACAGACCGTCAATCTGTCTGCGGAACCAGGTAAGCTGACGTTTGGCAAAGCGTCGTGTGCCTGTTTTCAGTTCTGTCACCGCGTCTTCCAGAGAAGTCTCTCCGGCAAAATACGGCAGGAATTCTTTATAACCCAATCCCTGCATGGAAACAAGACTGCCGTCATAGCCTCTGTCCAAGAGCCCCTTCACTTCTTCCAGCAAACCTGCTTCCATCATCAGGTCTACCCGCTGTTCGATGCGTTCATAGAGCTTCTGGCGTTCCATAGTCAAAATGATGACTGCCGCCGCATAAGGGGATTCTTTCTGTTTCTGTTCCGCATTATGGTCTGAAAATTTCTGCCCTGTCATGTGGTGATATTCCAAAGCACGGGTCACACGTTTCACATTATTGGCGTGAGTCGTTGCGGCGTATTCCGGGTCAATTTCCAAAAGTTTTTGAAAAAGGACTTCCGGCCCTTCCATTTCCGCCTGTTTGTAGCATGCCTGACGAAAACTATCGTCACCATCTGTTTCTGCAAAAGCATTGTCATAAAGCAATGCGTTGATATAAAAGCCGGTGCCCCCTACCACAATGGGAATTTTTCCTTTTGCCCAGATTTCTTCCATATAAGCCTTGGCTTTCTGCTGGAAAATCATCACATTATATTCTTCATCAGGATCAAATTCATCAATGAGGTAATGGGGTACGCCGTCGGCTTCTTCCTTTGTTACCTTTGCTGTGCCAATATCCATATAACGATAAACCTGCATGGAATCAGCGGAAATGATCTCTCCGCCGATTTTCTTTGCCAGCAGAATGGACATGGCTGTTTTGCCGCAGGCCGTAGGCCCGCCAATGATAATAAGCGGTTTTTTCATGGACATCCCTCAATTCTGTATGCGTTTGAATTTCTTTTCCAGTTCATAGCGGGTCAGTTCGATGATAGTTGGGCGTCCATGGGGGCAGGTAAAAGGATTTTCCAGCTTCAGCAGCTGAGAAATGAGAGATTCTGCCTCTTGGATGCTCAAACGGTCATGACCTTTCACCGCCGCTTTGCATGCCATGGTTGCCACCGCTAAAATTTTTGTGTCATATACATTGGAAACAGTTCCATCACTGATGGCATCCAGTATTTCCGTAAAAAATCCCACGCCGCTGGGTTCTTTCAGCAGTACAGGAACGGCGTTCAACCCAAAGGTATCACTGCCGAATGCTTCAAAACCAAAGCCAAAGCGTTCTAAAAGTTCCCGATTATCTTTCAAAATCTGTGTTTCCATCGGTGTCAGACGCAGCATCACTGGACTCACCAAACGCTGGGAAATGACAGACTCCTGACGGAACTGGTTCATGAGATTTTCATAGAGAATCCGCTCATGTGCTGCATGCTGGTCAATGAGGTACACACAATCCCCCTGTTCCACCATCCAGTATGTGCGGAAAATCTGCCCAATGATTTTATAGTTATGGAAAAACGCCTGTTTCTGCAAAGGTGTTTCCGCTTTTTCCACAGGCTTTTCTTCGGAAATGCCATCCACTGCAAAATCCGCAGGAACCACAGGGGTTTCCACTGCATAAGAAACCGCTTCTTCCCGTACCACAGGCCGCTCCGGCTGTTTCCGTTTCAAAAGCTGATCTACACTGGGACCACCGCCTGCCTTCGGCGGTTCTGAAATTGGTGTATGATATGTTTTTTCTGCCGCAGCTGGTTTTTCTGCGACAGTCGTTTTTTCTGGCTTAACCTGTTCTTCTTCCACAGGCATTTCCGGCAATTCTGCTTTCCGCTGGAGAATCATATCCACAAGGCTCTGCTGTTCCACCTGTGGTTTGGGTTCTGCCGCCGGTTTCTTCTCCCAACTGCTTCTGGGAATGAGCACCTGATCCTGAAAAGCAGAAGAAATAGCGTCATAGAAAAAGTCATAAACTTCATCGTCGTTTTTGAATCGCACTTCCAGTTTTGCCGGATGAACGTTCACATCCACCTGTGCCGCATCCACTTCCAGATTTAACACATACACGGGGAATTTCCCGATCATGATTCTGGTCTTATAAGCATCCTCCACGGCGGAGGAAACGATGCGGTTTTTGATAAAACGACCGTTGATAAACAGATTTTCATAATTACGGTTGCCTCTGGACAATTCCGGTTTCCCGATAAGCCCGGATAGACGGTAATCTCCTCTTTCAAAGGAAATCTCCATCATGGAAGTTGCCGCTTCTTTTCCGTAAACATAAAATACAGAGGCTTTTGCATCGCCGTTTCCTGCTGTATGGAGCATAGTGGAGCCGTTATTGATATAGCGGAAAGAAAGTTCTGGATGCCCCAGCGCCAGTTTATTCATGAGGTCAGAAACATAACCGCTCTCCGTAGCCGGTTTTTTCAGGAATTTTCGTCTCGCAGGCACATTATAAAAGAGATTGCGGACAATGACCGTTGTCCCTTCGGTGCATGCCACATCCTGAAAAGATTTCACCTCTCCGGCACTGATTTCAATGCGGGTGCCTGTTTCCTCATCCTTGGTGCGGGTAGTCATTTCCACCTGAGAAACAGCGGCGATAGACGCCAATGCTTCCCCACGGAACCCCATGGTATAGAGGTGTTCCAAATCCTCAATCTGGGACAGTTTGCTGGTGGCATGACGGAGAAAGGCTTCTTTTACCTGTTCCTTCGGAATGCCGCAGCCGTTATCTGTTACACGTATATAAGAAATGCCGCCTTCCTTGATTTCCACCGTCACTGTGCTGGCGCCGGCATCCATAGCGTTTTCCGTCAGTTCTTTTACAACGGACTTGGGGGATTCTACCACTTCCCCTGCCGCAATTTTATTGATTGTTTTCTGGTCAAGAAGTTGTATCTTTTGCAAATACAGTCCTCCTTTCTATCACATGCCCTTTGCCTTTTTCTGAAGGTCAAAGAGTTTCTGCAGGGCTTCAATGGGCGTCATTGCCATGACATCCAGCTGTTTCAGTTCTTCTGTCAGCTGCATTTCACCCATGTTGAACATATTCACCTGCTGTACGGTTTCTTCCTGCTGTTCCTGGGATTCCACCGCGATTTTTTTGGCTTTTTTCGTAATATCTGCCGCGTTCAGCTGCTTCAAAATCTGGTTACTGCGTTTGATGACTTTCGGCGGCAATCCTGCCAGACGGGCAACCTGCACACCATAGCTATGGTCAGCGCCGCCTCGCTGGATTTTACGCAGGAAGATGATATCCTCTCCCTGTTCCTGTACGGCAATGCAGTAGTTTTTCACTCCTGCCAGCTTGCCTTCCAGCTCTGTCAGTTCATGATAATGGGTAGCAAAGAGTGTTTTCGCTCCCACATGTTTTATATCCGCAATATATTCCAGCACCGCCCATGCAATACTCAAGCCATCAAACGTGCTGGTGCCTCTGCCGATTTCATCCAGAATCAGCAGGCTTTTGGGTGTGGCATGGTGCAGGATATTTGCTACTTCTGTCATTTCCACCATAAAGGTACTCTGTCCGGCACTCAGGTCGTCAGAAGCCCCTACACGAGTGAAAATACGGTCAACAACGCCAATATGGGCAGAAGACGCAGGTACAAAACTGCCAATCTGTGCCATAAGCACAATGAGGGCTGTCTGCCGCATATACGTAGATTTCCCTGCCATATTGGGACCAGTGATGATTGCCAGACGGGTATCGCCGCTGTCCAGATAGGTATCATTGGAGATAAACTGTCCTGCCATGGCTTTTTCCACCACAGGATGGCGACCTTCTTTGATGTCGATGATGTCGCCTTCATCCACCACAGGTTTGGTGTAATTCTGTTTTTCCGCAACCTCTGCCAAAGACTGCAAGGCGTCAATGACAGAAATGATATGTGCGCAAAGCTGAATCCGTTCCACTTCCGCCGCAACGGCGTTACGGATTTCCGTAAAGAGCTGGTATTCCAAGTCCACAATTTTTTCTTCGGAACCCAGAATCAGTTCCGCCAGATCGTTCAATTCCGGTGTAATGAAACGCTCGCAATTGGCAAGAGTCTGTTTGCGGATATAGTTTTCCGGTACATCTTCCAGATTGGATTTTGTCACTTCCAGATAATAGCCGAAAACTTTATTAAAACGGATCTTCAGGTTTTTGATGCCTGTTTTTTCCCGTTCTTCTTCTTCCATTTGCTCAATCCAAGCCTTGCCTTCTGTTTTGGCTTTAGTATAGGTATCCAGTTCATCGGAATAGCCGGGCTTGATCATCCCCCCTTCTCTCACGGAAAAAGGAGGGTCTTCCACGATTGCCTGAGCAATCAGATCATGGATATTTTCCAGAGGGTCCAGTTTTTCATAGATTTCCTGCAAATAAGGGCTTTTGCATCTGCCCAGTGTCCGTTTGAGCAAAGGCAGGTTTTCAATGGAATTTTTCAGCATGGACAATTCTCTGGCATTGGCTGTCTGATATACCACACGCCCCATAATACGTTCAAAGTCAAACATAGTACGGAGAATATCCTTGATTTCTTCCCGCAGGAACAAATCGTTTTTCAGCTCTTCCACCGCATCCAAACGTTTACAGATTTCCGCCGCGGAAAGCAAAGGCTGTTCCACCCATTTTCTCAATGTTCTGGCACCCATAGCTGTTTTGGTTTCATCCAGCACGCTCAGCAGAGAGCCTTTTTTATTTTTCTCCCGCATGGTTTCTGTCAGTTCCAAATTTCTCCGGCTGGCAACGTCCAAGGGCATAAAGTCGCCAATGGTGTAATATTTCAGCACAGAAATATGCTCCAGATCATTTTTCTGGGTTTCTAAGAGATACCAAAGCAGACCGCCTGCCGCAGAAACAGCAATTTCTTTTTTCGCCAGCCCAAAACCATCCAGAGAAGATACATGGAAATGATGTTCCAGTGTATCTTTTGCTGTAGCGTAGGCAAACATGCGGTTATCCACATCACTGAACGCAATGCGGAAACGTTCTTTCAGTTCATTTGCCACAGGATGCTCCAAAAAGGCTTCGTTGCATACTACTTCTGCCGGAGAGAAACGCGCCACCTCATCCAGAATACGAGATGCAGCCAAAATGGTCGGGAATTCTGTTGTCTGGAATTCCCCTGTGGAAACGTCGCAGACACTTAAGCCATAGCCGTTTTTCCCACCAAAAATAGACATGATGTAATTGTTCTTGCTTTCATCCAGCACTGTATGGTCTAACACAGTACCGGGTGTAATGACGCGGATGACTTCCCTTTTTACAATGCCTTTTGCCTGTTTGGGGTCTTCCACCTGTTCACAAATGGCTACATGATAGCCTTTTTCCACAAGACGGGCAATATATCCATCAGCGCTGTGGAAAGGCACGCCGCACATGGGTGCACGTTCTTCCTGCCCCCAATCTTTACCCGTCAATGTAATTTCCAGTTCTTTTGAGGCGATGACGGCATCTTCAAAAAACATCTCATAAAAATCGCCCAAGCGGAAAAAAAGCAGACAATGCTTATACTGTTCTTTGATCGCAAAGTACTGCTCCATCATGGGTGTTATTTTCGCCATCCATCTTCCTCCTTTCCTATGCTATTTTACAAGCAAACCCGAACCCCTGTTTTGCAGGAGTTCGGGTACTGTCACACAATATTTTTCACTTACTGCGCCATTAGTGGCAGCCGCCGCCAGATGCGCAGGAGCTGGGGCTGCAGCCGCCGCCCTGTTCTGCGGGATCTTCGCCAGCCAGTGTTGCTGTGATGATGTTGAATACAGAGTTCATGAAGTTGTTGAAGTTCATTTCTGCTGTATACAGATCTGCTGCCAGCTTGTTGTTTTTGATGATTTCGCCGCGTGCTTTCATTTCTTCAGCGAATTTTTTCTGTTCTTCGGGAGCGATGCCGCCAGCCTGCATTTTAGCCTGGAATTCTTCGTGCATCTGTGTATATTCTGCTACTGCTTTGGAAATTTCAGGGTCTTCTTCGTATGCTTTTTTTGCAGCCAGAAGTGCTTCTACCTGAGGAGTTTTCTGCAGTTCTTCGCCCAATGTTCTTGCCAGTTCAAATACGCTTGCCATGTTGTTTCACCTTAAATCCTTTCTCCAATTACATAAAATGTCTTATTTTCTATAATCTTCACAGGCACCATCTGACCGATGAGGTCTTTGCCGCCTGAAAAATGCACCAGTGTATTCTGTTCTGTTCTGCCTGTCAGAATGTTTTCGTCATGCTTGCTGACTTCTTCCACCAATACGGGCAGGACTTTGCCCACCTGTTCTTCTGTTACTTCATGAACGATAGGGTTCAATACCTGTAACATACGGTCGAAACGGTCTTTCACCACATCTTCCGGCACCTGATTTTCCATCTTTGCCGCAGGCGTGCCTGTACGTTTGGAATAAATGAATGTAAAAGCAGTGCAGTAACGTGCCTGACGGATGACATCCAGTGTTTCCTGGAAATCTTCTTCTGTTTCGCCGGGGAAACCAACGATGATATCAGTACTCAGTGTGATTTCTGGCATTGCTTCCCGTACTTTCCGCACCAGTTCCAGATAGCCTTCCTTGGTATAGTGACGGTTCATTTTCTTGAGGATTTCCGTACTGCCGGACTGGAAAGGCAGATGCAGGTTTTTACAAACCTTATCACATTCCTTCATTGCCAGAATCAGTTCGTCGGACATGTCCTTTGGATGAGAAGTCATGAAACGGATACGTTCAATACCTTCCACCTCATTTACCATGCGCAGAAGTTCTGCGAAGGAAACTGGATTTTCCAGATTTTTACCATAAGAGTTTACATTCTGACCCAACAGCATAACTTCTTTGACGCCATCTGCTGCCAATTTGCGTACTTCTGCCAGAATGTCTTCCGGTGTTCTGCTCCGTTCTCTGCCGCGCACATAAGGCACGATGCAGTAAGAACAGAAATTGTTGCAGCCAAACATAATGTTGACACTTGCCTTATAAGGGAAATGTCTGATGCTTGGCAGATCTTCCACCACTTCCTGATTTTCCTGCCAGATATCAAAAACGGTACAGCCGCTTTCTGCTCTG
>CATZIM010000079.1 GCA_958420075.1 uncultured Clostridia bacterium
TGAATGTTGTGGTGCATTTACCAGCATTCCAAACATCACTCTGCAGTACGTTGATCAGGAAAGGAATGTTTGTTTTTACGCCACGGATTCTGGTTTCTTTGATGGCACGAACAGCTTTTCTTGTTACGCCTTCAAATGTTCTGTCATGAGCGATGATTTTTACCAGCAAGCTGTCATAGAAAGGTGTAATTTCCGCACCTGTGTGAGCAGTACCACCATCCAGACGGATACCATTGCCGGCAGGAGAACGGTATACACTGATTTTGCCTGTGTCAGGCAGGAAATTGTTGGCAGGGTCTTCTGTGGTGACACGCAGCTGAATGGCATAACCATTGGAATGGATGTCATCCTGAGATTTGATGCCGATTTCAGGGGAATCCAGAGGATAACCTTCTTCAATCAGAATCTGTGCCTGCACGATATCAATACCCGTTACTTCTTCTGTTACGGTATGTTCTACCTGAATACGGGGGTTCATTTCGATGAAATAGTAGTTTTCATCTGCATCCACCAAAAATTCCAGTGTACCAGCATTTTTGTATCCTACATGTTTGGACAGACGAACGGCATCTGCGAAGATTTTTTCTCTGACTGCATCGCTGACAGTGAAAGCGGGAGCAAATTCCACAACTTTCTGATGACGGCGCTGCACAGAACAGTCACGGTCAAAGAGGTGCACAACATTGCCGTATTTGTCACCCAGAACCTGAACTTCAATGTGTTTGGGGTCACGGAGATATTTTTCAACGAAAATTTTATCGTCACCGAAGGCTTTTTTCGCTTCGTTTCTTGCTTCATCAAATTCCTTAGGCATTTCTTCCGCACTGTTGACGATACGCATACCACGTCCGCCGCCACCATTGCTGGCTTTCAGCATAACGGGGTAGCCAACTCTTTCCGCTACTTCCATAACTTCATCCAGACTTCTGATAGCATGGTCAACACCAGGGATGATGGGTACATTACATTCGATCGCCATCTGTTTAGAGGAGATCTTATCCCCCATGGAGTACATTACATCCACATCAGGACCGATGAAAGCGATACCAGCCTGGTTACATGCTTCTACAAAAGCGGGGTTTTCGGAAAGGAAACCATAACCGGGGTGGATGGCGTCAACGCCTTTTGCCTTTGCAATGTTGATGATGTTACGAATATCCAGATATGCGTCGATGGGACCCTTTTCAGGATTGAGCATATATGCTTCGTCTGTTTTGGTACGGAACAGAGAGTATTTATCTTCTTTGGAGAAAATACCTACTGTCTGAATACCCAGTTCATTCAGGGCACGGTACACACGGATGGCAATTTCGCCACGGTTTGCAACCAGCACCTTTTTGAACTTTTTAATTTTTACTTCCTGCATGCTTATCATACCTCCTTTGTATATTCACTGAATCATCAGTCAAAATCTTGATTCCTTCAATGCCTATTGCTTTATTATAATATAGGTTTTTGCATTCGTAAACTATAAAAATACAATGAACGCCAGAAGATACAGAAAATCAATCACGCATTTTGCTGTAAAATTCTGTCAAAATTGCCATAACATCCTGCAAAAGACGACATTCAACCACTTCTGCATGCTGCAAAACAACCTGCCCGGCAGCGCCTTTTGCTACAATAATTTTTGCATATCCCAACCGGTCAAGCTCCTTCAAACGGCTTTCCATGGCGGGTACTCGCTTCAATTCCCCCGTCAGCCCCACATCGGCAATGAACGCCCAATCCGGCGGAATGGGTCTGTTTTTCACTGACGAGACAATGCTCATGAGCACCGCCAGATTTGCCGCCTGTTCTTTCAAAAACAAGCCGCCTGTGGTCTTGACTACCACGTTTTTATCATACAGCTTCACATTGCCTCGCTGTTCCAATATGGAAAGGAGGGTATGAAGAGTATCTTTTTTCATGGTTTCACTGATACGGGAGGGATATGGTGTAAAGGACTGGGAAACCAGGCTTTCCACTTCTGCCACAATGGGACGAGAGCCTTCCCGCAAAACCGTAACAGCACTGCCGGAAACCAGTTCATTCCTGTTGCGCTTGGTAATGAAATATTCTGATGGATTATCTATAGAACGCAGTCCCTTTTCCGTCATGGCAAAAAAGCCCATTTCTCCGGTACTGCCGAAACGGTTTTTCGTTGCCAGAAGTCCACGAAGCTCGTCTGCCCCTTCCCCTTCCAGCACCAGAACCGTATCCACCAGATGTTCCAACGCGCGCAGACCGGCAATCTCATCATTTTTATTCATCTGCCCAATCATCAGCGCTGCTCGCTGTCTGCGCTTATCCTTTGCACACTGCACCAATGCGGAAGCGCATTCCATGGTCTGGGTAGGATTGCCTGCCCTCGCCGGATAAAATTCCGCCAGAGAGAATGTCTGGATACTGTCCAGAATGATCAAATCCGGGTCTACTTCCCCAACGGCAGACAATACCGCATCCATGGAAGTATCTGCCAAAATCCAGATATTATCGGCAATATCCCCCAGTATCCTGTCTGCTCGATTCTTGATCTGGCTGTCACTTTCCTCCCCTGTGGCATACAGCACACGATATCCTGCATTGGCCAGTTGGTATGCCACCATCAGGCACAAGGTAGATTTCCCGCCGCCGGGAGGGGATGTCAAAATCGTTACGGAATCCCGGACGATGCCGCCGCCCATAACCCGGTCAAACTCCCCAATGCCTGTCAAAAGCCGCTGGCTTTTGCTGCTTTCCACTTCCTTCAAACGGGAAAGGCTCAGCTGAACGGGCTTTGTGCTGCTTTTTTCCTTTTTCGTTTCTTCCTGTTCAGAAAATGTGTTCCACTCTCCACATTCCGGGCATTTTCCCATCCATTTTGAGCTTTTATATCCACATTCACTGCAAATATACGACGTTTTTACTCTCATTCTTCCACCTCGATGATAACCTTTTCTGTTGTCATCACAAAAACAGACAGATAAACAAAAATCGATAAAGCCTTTTGCAAGACTCTATCGATTTTCTTTTCATCATGTACTGAAAACTCAGATTTTAGCCGATTTTTTCAATTTTTACAGGTGTTGCATTTTTCTGGATTTCCACAGAGAATGTCACTTTGCCTGTCATATTTGTTTTCATTTTGCCAACGTTTACGTCGTCAACCAGAATTTTGTATTCTGTATCTGCTTCCAGTTCCAGTGTCAGCTGAACATCTTCTTCTGCTTCCACCAGGAAGGAAACGCCTCTTTCATCCTGTGCAAAGTTCAGAACAGTTGCGCCGGGTACTGCTTCCAGCAGCATTTTACCGTTCTTTTCCAGTTTTGTGATTTCTTTAAATGTTTTTACTTTATACAAATCGCCCTGCACTTCAAAGTCCAGCACTTTTTTCTTCTCATCCATCAGGTAGTTGCCGAAACTGATGCTGCCGTCATCTTCTTTTCTAATCAATTCCTCAATTACTGCCATGTTGCTTACCTCCCAAGCGTCCTTTCTTTATTTCCTTTTCCGAACAAGAATATGCACGGTAATGTTCCTGATAATATATCAGAATGATTATATCACAAAACCTGCCGCAGGTATATACCAAAATTCTGCTTTTTTCTATCTATTTGTTCGTTCATTTTACCACACGGAAGAGGAAGCCGTTTGTTTTTACACCAACAGAAACTTTATCCCCTGCTTTGAAGTTGCCCATGAGATATTCTTCCGCAAAAGCATCTTCAATGCGGGACTGGATGGCACGGCGAAGGGGTCTTGCGCCAAAGGCTTTGTCATAGCCTTCTTCCGCAATTTTTTCCAGTGCTTTATCCGTAAAAGTAACGGTAATGTCCATATTTTCTTTGATGCGTTTGGAAACGGTTTTGGTCATGAGTTTCACGATTTCCAGAATATCTTCCTGTGTCAAGGAATGGAATACGATCATATCATCAATACGGTTCAAAAATTCTGGTTTAAAGATATGACGCACTTCTTCCATGACGTTTTTCTTCATGTTCTGATAACTCTGTTCTTCTGTTTCCATGCTGGTAAAGCCCACACGTTTTGGTTCTACAATGCTTCTTGCACCGGCATTGGAAGTCATGATGATGACTGTGTTTTTGAAATCCACTTTTCTGCCCTGACCATCGGTGATATGACCATCGTCCAGCACCTGCAGCAATACGTTAAATACATCAGGAGATGCCTTTTCGATTTCATCGAACAGGACAACAGAATAAGGATTCCGGCGGACTTTTTCACTAAGCTGACCGCCTTCTTCGTAGCCCACATAACCCGGAGGAGAACCTACCATACGGGATACGCTGTGTTTCTCCATATATTCGGACATGTCGATACGAATCATAGCATCTTCGTCCCCAAAGAGAGCTTCCGCCAAGGCTTTGGACAATTCTGTTTTACCAACACCTGTAGGACCTAAGAACAGGAAGGAACCGATGGGGCGGTTAGGATCTTTCAAACCAACTCTGCCGCGGCGGATGGCTTTTGCCAATGCTTTTACGGCTTCTGACTGTCCAATAACACGCTGATGCAAGGTATCTTCCAGATGCAGAAGCCGCTGACTTTCTTCTTCCTGCAAGCTCTGCAAAGGCACACCTGTCCATACAGATACCACTTCTGCCACTTCTTCTCTGGTAACTACCTGTGCCTGATTTTCATGGTTGTTTTCCCATTCTTTTTTGGCTTCTTTCCACTGGGCGCGAAGGGCATCCTGTGTCCGTTTGATTTCCGCAGCCTTTTCAAATTCTTCTGTTTTAATAGCTGCTTCTTTTTCCTTTTCCATTTCCGCCAGTTTTTCTTCCATTTCTGCCACATTATCCGGCGCACTGAATGTTTTCAGACGCAAACGGGATGCAGCTTCGTCAATCAGGTCAATGGCTTTATCAGGCAGGAAACGGTCAGATACATATCTGGCAGAAAGTTTCACTGCCGCTTCGATAGCATCATCGGAAATGGTTACTTTATGGTGCATTTCATATTTATCACGCAAAGCTTTCAGCATTGCCACTGCTGCCTGTTCATCGGGTTCTTCCACTTTCACAGGCTGGAAACGGCGTTCAAAAGCAGCGTCTTTTTCAATATGTTTCCGGTATTCTTCCAATGTGGTGGCACCAATGAGCTGGATTTCCCCACGGGAAAGAGCGGGCTTCAGAATATTGGATGCGTCAATGGCGCCTTCCGCAGCACCTGCGCCGATGATGGTATGAATTTCATCCACAAACAGAATGATATTGCCATCGGCTTTCACCTCATCCATGGCTTTTTTCATACGTTCTTCAAATTCCCCACGGTATTTGGAGCCAGCAACCATAGCAGACAAATCCAGACCAACGATTCTCTTATTTTTCAGAGTATCGGGCACATTGCCTTCTGCGATTTTCTGGGCAAGACCTTCCACAATGGCAGTTTTCCCGACACCGGGGTCACCTACCAGACAAGGATTGTTTTTGGTACGGCGGCTCAAAATCTGCACAATCCGTTCGATTTCCTTATCTCTGCCAACAATGGGGTCAAATTTATTTTTCTTTGCCAGTGCCGTCATGTCACGGCTGAATTTATCCAGTGTTTCTGTGGCGCTTTTTTCCTGTTTTTCCCCTTGGCTGTTCATGCCGCGAGCGCTGCCGTTCTGGTCTTCCCCTTCTCCCAGCATGTTCATGATGTCATCATACAAACGCTGAAGATTCAGATCCAGAGATACCATAATTCGTACGGCAATGTTGTCATTTTCTCGAATGAGGGCAATGAGGATATGTTCTGTACCTACATAACCAGTACCCATGCGGAATGCTTCCTGCACGCTGCTTTCCACCACACGTTTTGCCCGTGGTGTAAAGTCCGCAGGAATATAGTAAGCAGAGGTGCCCCCTGTCATGGACTGAATTTTGTCCATGACCTGATGGTAAGTCACACCCTGACTTTCCAGCGCCTTTGCGGCCACACTGTCGCTGACCAATGTCAGCCCCAACAAAATATGCTCTGTTCCTACATATTTATTTCCCAGCTTCAAAGCAGCCTCCTGGGCTCTTTTCAGCACTTCCTGGGCTTTATTTGTAAATTTTCCTTGCATTGTCATTCACCGTCCTTTATTTTGTTAGCCAACCACCTTTGTGATTGCTAATTTTATGATGAAAATAAAAGAACATTGCTGTTCTTTTATTTGTTTCTCTATTTTCAAGAACATTATAATACACATTGCAAAAAAAAGCAAAACAACTTTTTTACAATTCTCCCAATTTTTCCGAAAAAAGCGAAAAAGGCATATCACTCGGCAAGGAGCGAATGGAAAAACCTTCTTTCTGTTTTTCCCATTTTCCCTCTAACTTCCATGACCACAAAGCCATGTTGCCAACACCTCTCATGGGCTGTAATGTATTATATTTTCTGTCACCCCAAATGGGTGCACCATGATGGGAAGTCTGGACACGAATCTGATGATGCCGCCCTGTTTCCAGTGTGATTTCCACCAGAGAAAGGAGCTGCTCATTCCACATGGTTTCTGCCAGTACCTGATAATGGAGAATAGCTTTCTTTGCGCCTTTTCTGGACGCGGACACCACTTCTGACAGATTGGTTCTGGCATTTTTGAAAAGATAATCTGTCCATGTACCGCTTTTTTCTTCCAAAGTGCCCCAAAGGACAGTCAGATAAGATTTCCGCCAGCCGCCTGCCTGCATCATTTTGGAGAGGGCTGCTTCTGCCTGTTTTGTCTTAGCAAAAACCATAATCCCCCCAACAGGGCGATCCAGACGATGCACCAATCCCAATTCCTGTTTCAACTGGGCTGACAGCAGGGAAAGCAGATCCGCATCCCCTGTTCTGTCCGGCTGTGCAGGCATGCCCTGTGGTTTTTCCACAGCCACCATATCCGTATTTTCAAATAATATCCGCAAATCCATGCCTTACACTTCTTTCATCAACAAACCGCTATGTGGCGGCATTTCCAGCTGTATCATGCCGTTTTCCACTGACAGCAGTTCTTTTTCCGTAAAATAATCCATTTCTTTTGTCTTGAGCAAAATTTCCATTTTGCCGTAGGACTGCACACCGATTTCCCATACAGGCAAAGAAACCTGCACAGCTTCCTCTCGGTTGTTGCAGACGATCAGACAGCGTTCTTCTTTGCAGAAACGTCCATATGCCAGAATACCATTTTCCGTATCCAACGGCTTCAAGGAGCCTTTCCGCAAAGCAATATGCGCTTTCCGCAAACCAATGAGTATTTTATGATACTGCACCAATTCATCATCTTCCCGATTCCACGGGAAAGGTCTGCGGTTATCCGGGTCTGTCCAGCCAGTTACACCAGCTTCATCCCCATAATACACCGTAGGCGCACCGGGCCATGTCATTTGCAGCAACACCGCTTCCCGGAACACCGCTTTATTGACACCGCGATTGGCTGCCTGTGCACCATCTGTGTGGAGCCGACCTGTTCTTCCGTTTGTTCTAGTCAGAAAACGGGAATGATCGTGATTGGAAAGCTCATTCATGGCAACGCCTGCCGCCTGCGCAGGCATTCTGCCCATCTGATACCGAATGGTATTCCAGAAAGCGGCGTTATTGTTTTTCAAATCCTGGCGGGA
>CATZIM010000080.1 GCA_958420075.1 uncultured Clostridia bacterium
ACGCAGAAGGCCCTGATATGGTATTGGAAATCCCTAAGGGCAAACAGATTCAGAAAAACTATGTGGGCAAGCATCTTGCAGACTATGACTCCATGCTGGTCCTCTCCCACTTCAAAGGGCACCCCATGGGCGGCTACGGCGGCGCATTAAAGCAGCTTTCCATTGGTGTGGCATCTTCCTTCGGCAAAGCCTATATCCACGGCGCAGGGGAGCCAGAAAAGATCTGGACAGCCGACCACGACGCTTTTCTGGAATCCATGGCAGACGCCGCATCTTCCGTTGTGGAATACTTCAAAGGCAATGTAATCTATGTCAATGTTATGAAAAACATGTCTGTGGACTGCGACTGCTGTGCGGTTGCTGAAGACCCCTGCATGAAGGATATTGGCATTCTTGTCTCCTTAGACCCCATTGCCATTGACCAGGCTTGTCTGGACTTGGTTTATGCCGCTGATGACCCCGGTCGTGACCACCTCATTGAACGCATCGAAAGCCGCAATGGCGTTCATACCATCGAAGCCGCTGCCGCTTTGGGCTTTGGTTCCAGAGAATATGATCTGGTAGAAGTATAAACACAGCTTCTCAAAAACAAAAGAGCCGGCTCTTTCTTAAGAGTATCCGGCTCTTTTTTCATGAAAAAAGCAGGTGATTGAAAAAGATTATCCTTTGCAATCACCTGCTTTCTTATTATGCTTTCATTTTTTCCAATGCTGCATTGGCTGCATTCTGTTCTGCTTCTTTTTTGCTCTTGCCGCTGCCCTGTCCCAGCACCTTGCCTTCATGGGTCACTTCCGCCACAAAGACTTTGTTGTGATCAGGACCTTTTTCATCTACGATGGCATAATGTACGGGAACCTTGCTGATTTTCTGGATGATTTCCTGCAAATGGGTCTTGCAGTCCAGATTGCGGAAATTGGTCTTTGTCTGAGCAATCTGGTCTTCCATAAACCGCATAACATATGTAGAAGCAGCTTCGATACCCCCATCCATACATACAGCGCCAATGATAGCCTCAAAGGCATCCGCAAGGATGGAATCTCTGTTTCTGCCGCCGGTACTTTCTTCCCCTTTGCCCAAAAACAGATTTCTGCCTACGCCCAATTTTCTGGACAGACCTGCCAGAGAGCCTTCACAAACCACTGCCGCCCGCAGTTTGGTCAGTTCCCCTTCCGGCATTTCCGGGAATTTGCGGTACATATATTCACTTACCACCATGTCCAGCACTGCATCCCCCAAAAATTCCAGTCTTTCGTTGTTTTCGTGACTGCCTTTTTTGTTTTCATTGGCATAGGAACTATGGGTCAATGCCAACAGCAGCAAATGCTTATCCGCAAAATGATATCCCAGTTTTTTTTCAAATTCTTCCAAATTCAAATAATTCATATTACTTCTCCACTACTCTTCTGATATAATCCAACGCATCCCCAATGGTTTTCATATTCTCCGCCGCATCGTTGTCAAATTCGATGTCATAGGCTTCCTCCAATGCAGAAATGATCTGGAACAAATCCAGAGAATCCGCACCGATGTCTTTAAAGGAAGTTTCCTCCCGTAAACTATCTGCAGAAATATGCAGCTGATCCGCAATGATCTGCATTACAACAGTTTCGTCCATAATTTCAACCTCCTCTTTTCTTTTCTGTCAATACTATACTCTATTTCCAACATTTTGTCAGCAGAAATCCCGGAAAAACAGAAGTTTTTTCCCATTTTATACACAAGATTGAACTGCTTACAGTTTATCCTGGATTTTTCCTACAATATCAGCTTCCTTAAACAGCACACACTGTCTGATGGCATTTTTGAATGCCTTAGCGTTAGAGCTGCCATGGGCCTTTACTACAAGGGATTTCAGGCCGATAAAAGGCGCACCGCCTACTTCATCCGCATCGAAATATTTTTTTACATTTCGGAAAGGTTTTACCAGCATAGCTGCAGCAATTTTGTAAGCGCCTTTGGTGATTTCAGACTTGATAATATCCACCAATGTTTTGCTCAAACCTTCTGCGAATTTCAAAATGGTATTGCCTACAAAACCGTCACAGACAATAACATCTGCTTCCCCGAAAGGAATGTTTCTGGGCTCAATATTGCCCACAAAATTCAAATCAGACTCTTCCAGAAGCTCATAAGCTTCTTTGGTCAGGCTATCGCCCTTTTCCTTTTCTGCACCGATATTTACCAGCGCAACGGATGGATTTTTCTTGCCAAATACGTTTTCCACATAAACGGAACCCATTTTACCAAACTGTTCCAGATATTTCGCTTTACAGTCCACATTTGCGCCGCTGTCTACCAAGAATGTGAAGCCATTTTTTGTAGGCAGGCAAGTACCCAATACGGGACGTTCTACGCCCGGCAGACGGCCTACAATAAGCAGAGAGCCTGTCAGCAGGGCACCGGTACTGCCGGCGGAAACAAAGGCGTCAGCCTCCCCATTTTTGACCAGCTGCATACCTACGACCATAGAGGAGTTTTTCTTTTTGCGAATTGCCATGGTAGGCACTTCATCGGTACTGATAACTTCTTCCGCATGTACCACTTCAATTTTTTCTTTGGGATATGTATATTTTGCCAGTTCCCGGTTGATGTCATCTTCTCTGCCCACCAGTTTTACCAGCACGTTCATTTCTTTGACTGCATCCACAGCACCTTTTACGGTTTCCACAGGAGCCAAATCGCCACCCATGGCATCCAGTGCAACGATTATTTTCTGATCCATAATTCACCATGATCCTTTCTTTCAAATTACATGCTTTTAGTATAAACAATTCCCCATGAAATTACAATCCCGCACCCCAATACTTTTTTCCACACAACGAAGTCATTGCCGTATTTGACAAAATATGGTAAAGTAACATTGTATGAATCATAATACCTTTTATGGATGCAAAGGAGGCATTGTTTATGTATCAGATCAAAAATCTTTTAGAAAATGATGATATTCGTGTTTTGACAGAGCTTGGACCTTTTACCGTCATTGAATACCTGCGGGATTTGAGTGTTTCCCCTGCCAATGCGGCTACAGCATATTTTGCTTCTGAAATGAATGTGCGCAGACGTCAGGTTATTTGCGATTTGAAAAAAGCCAATATCACATTGCAGGCAGGCGCTATGCAGTGGATGGTAGGCAACGTCAATGCCACCACAGGTATCAAAGGCGTTGGTGATCTTTTCGGCAAAGCCATTCGCGGCAAAGCAACTGGTGAATCTGCCATCAAACCCGAATATACAGGCGATGGCACTTTGGTGCTGGAACCCACTTACAAATATATTCTGCTGGAAGATGTAGCAGACTGGAACGGCTCTCTGATTCTGGAAGATGGTTTGTTCCTTGCCTGCGACTCCAATTTGACACACAAAGCCGTTATGCGGTCTAATCTGTCCTCTGCTGTAGCTGGCGGAGAAGGCTTGTTCAACCTTGGTTTGAGCGGCAGCGGCGTTGTAGCACTGGAATGCCCCTGCCCCAGAGAAGAACTCATTGAAATCAACCTCCAGGATGATGTACTGAAAATCGACGGCAATATGGCAATCGCATGGAGCGGCAGCCTGAACTTTACCGTAGAACGCTCCGGTAAAACCCTCATTGGTTCCGCAGCTTCTGGTGAAGGCCTGGTAAACGTATTCCGCGGCACTGGCAGAGTGCTGATGGCACCTGTTCTGGATTAAGAATTACATAAGCTTCATAAAAAAGCTGGAATCCTGAAAGCATAAAGGATTCCAGCTTTAGGGGCATCTTCATAAGAAAACAAAGAAAGCCAAAATCCTTATCATTATAAAGGATTTGGCTTTCTTATTTTATTAAGATTTTATTTGTTATGTTTTCTTCTGAAGACAGCCATCGCAATTCCCCTTAAGAAATCCAGAAAAAGGAAAATCAATGTTTTCTTAAGGGGAAGTTGCTTTTCCTTTTTCCCCGATTTATTTTCTTCCATAGAACCGTGATGATTCCCTTCAAAAAATAACTCTTTGTGATTTTTCACCCAACGCAAAAAAGGCAGCATTTCTGCTGCCTTTGATTTGCTCATCCAAAATTAGTCAACTTTGATGATTGTTTTCTTGTTATAAGCACCACAAGCTTTGCATACCTGGTGAGGCGCCATCAGTTCGCCGCATTTGCTGCATTTTACCAGGTTGGGTGTTGCGATCTTCCAGCTCTGTGCTTTTCTTTTATCTCTTTTGGATTTAGATACTCGACCCTTAGGTACAGCCATTTCTACACCTCCTCATCAACATTGAAAAGAGCCCTCAAACTTTCAAATCTCGGATCTATCTCTGTGGTGTCGCATCCGCACGCACCTGTGTTCAGATCCTTGCCGCAGACAGGACAGAGTCCTTTGCAGTCATCCCTACAAAGAGTCTTCATAGGCATGGCCTCCATGATCCCGCTTCTGACATAGTCCGCAAGATCGATCTGATCTCCCGAAAAAGTTTCTGTCTCTTCGTCATCTCTGCCTGTATGGGAAAAACGCTCCTCAATATTGAAGTGAATCTCTGTTGTAACCGGCGCAAGGCAACGGTCACACGCAATGCTGACCTTTGTTTCGCCCTTTGCTTCCAAAACGAAAATCTCATTTTCGTTTCTGAGAGTTCCTTCTATTTTTACAGGCTCCATAAAACCCACAACATTGGGGTATGCCGCAATCTCTTGTATTTGCTCAGACATATGCACTTCCATAGAAGCACCGTTTTTACCATATAAATGAGCCATTTGCAATATCATTCGTATCACCCCGTAGTCGTACCTAAAACATTATACAGAAAGGTTTCTTATTTGTCAAGCAATTCCTTTGTATCTCTTGCAATAACCAGTTCTTCGTTTGTAGGGATTACAAACACTCTTACTCTGGAGTCGGGAGCAGAGATTTCGATTGCTTTGCCTCTCAAAGAGTTGTTGTAAGAATCGATGTGTACGCCCAGGAAGCCCAGGTAGTCACAGATCAGTCTTCTTGTGGAAGCGGAGTTTTCACCCAGACCTGCTGTAAATACGATTGCGTCTACACCGTTCATAGCAGCAGCGTAAGCACCAATTCTCTTAGCTACTTTGTAAGCGAATACGTCCAGAGCCATACCTGCTCTTTCGTTACCATGTTCGCTTGCGTCTTCAACGTCACGGAAGTCGCTGGATACGCCGGAGATACCCAGTACGCCGGATTTTTTGTTCAGGATGTTGTCCATTTCCTGAGGTGTCAGGTTTTCTTTTTCCATCAGGAATGTGATAACAGCTGCGTCAACGTCACCAGCTCTTGTACCCATTACCAGACCTTCCAGAGGTGTGAAGCCCATGGTTGTGTCGATGGATTTGCCGTTTCTTACTGCACATACGGAACCGCCGTTGCCCAGGTGGCAAGTGATTGTTTTTGTCTGGTCATAAGGTCTGTCCAGCATTTTTGCAGCTTCTTCGGATACGAATCTGTGGCTTGTGCCGTGGAAGCCGTATCTTCTGATTTTGTATTTTTCATAGTATTCGTAAGGGATAGCATACAGATATGCTCTTTCGGGCATTGTCTGGTGGAATGCTGTGTCGAATACAGCTACCTGAGGTACGCCGGGCATGATTTTTTCGCAAGCGTGGATACCGATCAGGTTAGCAGGGTTGTGCAGAGGTGCCAGTTCGCAGCATTTTTCGATTGCTTCGATAACTTCGGGTGTGATTACAACGGAGTTTGCGAAGTATTCACCACCATGTACTACACGGTGACCAACTGCGTTGATTTCGGACATGGATTTCACTACGCCGTATTCGCTGTTTGTCAGAGCGTCCAGTACCATTTTTACTGCTACGCTGTGATCTTCCATGTAATCGTTGAAGATAACGTCTTCTTTACCTACAGGCTGATGTTTCAGTCTGGAACCTTCGATACCGATTCTTTCGCACAGACCTTTTGCCATTACGCTTTCTGTGTCCATGTCGATCAGCTGATATTTCAGGGAAGAACTACCACAGTTTAAAACCAGAATTTTCATTTTTTTCTCTCCTTATTTTTTGTCCGTAGTTGTTATTTGCGGGCAGAACACTGCCATTGTTTCCGATTGGATAAAATTATTTACCCATTACCTGAGCCTGAACGGATGTCAGAGCAACAACTGCAACGATGTCGTTTGCGGAGCAGCCTCTGGACAGGTCGTTAACAGGTTTTGCAATACCCTGCAGGATAGGACCGTATGCTTCTGCCTGACCAAATCTCTGAACCAGTTTGTAACCGATGTTACCAGCGTCGATGTCAGGGAATACCAGTACGTTTGCTTTACCAGCAACTGTGCTGTTGGGAGCTTTCAGTTCGCCAACTTCTTTTACGATAGCAGCGTCCAGCTGGATTTCGCCGTCCAGTTTAACGTTAGGGAATTTTTCTTTTGCAATTTTTACTGCGTCTACAACTTTTGTTACGTCAGCATGTTTTGCGGAACCCATTGTGGAGTGGCTCAGCATAGCAACTCTGGGTTCTTTGCCGATGAATGCTTCGTAAGATTTTGCGGAATCGCCTGCGATGCAAGCCAGTTCCTGAGGGTTAGGATTCTGGTTCAGTGCACAGTCAGCGAACAGCAGGATACCGTCATCACCATACTGAGGTGTGTTTGTTACCATGATGAAGAAAGAGGATACCAGTTCTGTGCCAGGTGCTGTTTTCAGAATCTGCAGAGCGGGACGCAGTGTGTCAGCTGTGGAGTGGATTGCGCCAGAAACCATACCGTCAGCGATATCCATTTTAACCAGCATAACACCCATGAACAGAGGATCATCCAGCAGAAGTTTTCTAGCTTCTTCCAGAGTCATGCCTTTGCTTTTTCTAGCTTCTGCCAGAGCTGCAACAACTTCGTCCATTCTTTCGTAGTTTTCAGGATCTACGAAGATAGCTTTGGATACATCCAGACCGCCTGCTGCTTCCATGATCTTTTCTTTGTTACCGATCAGAACGATGTCAGCCAGATTGTCTCTCAGGCATTCAGCTGCTGCTTCCAGATTTCTTTTTTCATAAGATTCGGGCAGTACAATTACCTTTTTGTCTGCTTTTGCTTTTGCTTTCATTTCAGATAAAAAATCCACTGTAAAGACCTCCATTTTTAAATAGATAGATTAACTGTTGTCTTTTTTACTGGAAGAAATGACTTCTTCCGTCCCAGGAAAACAAAATTCCCTGATATATATACTGTTTCAAAATCCGCTTCCAATGAAACGGACAGCATATTTATTATAAACAAAAAACGCAGTGTATACAAGTACATCCGCGAAAAAAACGGTAAAAAACCCCATTTTTTCTCATAACTTTTTCCCACAGGAACGGCAGAAAGCGTAGTCTTTCTCCGCTTTTGCCCCGCAGTAAGGACAAAAAGCCGTTTCTGTCGGTCTCTCTTCTTCCTCTTTGGGTTCAGCTGTTTTTTCTTTTTTACCAAGCACTTCTTCCAAAGGGTCAGGTTCTTCTCCTTCTTCTGTGATATCATAAAGAGAAAAGCGATTTTCTCCTGTGGCATTCATCAGAGAAATAATGACATTACTGCCAGCGATTACCACAAAAACCAGTCCCATAAGTACAAAAGGCGTCGGTGCA
>CATZIM010000081.1 GCA_958420075.1 uncultured Clostridia bacterium
GTGAACTTTGTTTATGACTTGCAGGCATTTTTGGATACACTGGACTTTGTGGAACAGTTCCAGGGAAAACTCTGTATTCCTGCCCATGCGGAACCGACAGAGGATATTGTGTCACTGGTGAAAGTCAACCGTGATAAGTCTTTAGAAATTCTGGATAAGCTGCTGGAAATCTGCAAGACACCGAAAAACTTTGAGTTGGTATTGAAAGAAGTCTTTGAAGCCTTTAATCTGACTATGGATTACGGACAGTATGTCCTTGTAGGCAGCACCATCCGTTCCTATTTGTCCTACTTGCTGGACAAAGGACAAATGGAGGCTTATGTGGAAAATAATTTGCTTCTTTGGAAGACCGCAGAAACTGTATAATTTGCTGAAAAAGTTTGTGACATTTTTTGTTATATTCTGTATACAGATTTCCTGTTTTTTGTTGACATGCTCATAGATAGGCTTTATTATATTGCATAGACCATTGAAACGGCACTGCTTCGGCAGTGCCTTGGTTTTCTATTTGGAGAAAAAATGAAAACGGCACAAAGGAGGAAAAACGAAAATGAGCACCACTGCGGTTCAGCCCAAAGAAAACAAAATGGGAACCATGCCTATCAACAAGCTGCTTTTGAACATGTCTTTGCCTATGATGATTGCCATGCTGATTCAGGCGCTGTATAACATCATTGACAGTATGTTCGTAGCACAGATCAGTGAAAATGCCCTTTCTGCGGTTTCACTGGCATTCCCTATGCAGAACTTTATGATTGCTGTAGGTACAGGGACGGGCGTTGGTGTCAATGCGCTGCTTTCCAAGAGCCTGGGCGCAAAGCGTATCAAGATTGCGAACAAAACAGCAAATGTCAGTATGTTTCTGGTATTCATGAACTGGATTCTGTTTATCCTGATCGGTCTGTTTATAGCAAAACCCTTTTTGATGGGGCAGACCAAAGTGGCAGAAATCGTTGATTACGGCAATACATACCTGCGGATTTGCTGTGTGGCATCTCTGGGGATTTATGCGGAAATCGCACTGGAAAGACTGCTCCAGGCAACAGGACGTACTTTCTATACCATGATCACACAGGCAACAGGTGCGGTTGTGAATATCATTCTGGACCCCATTCTGATTTTTGGTCTGTTTGGCATGCCTGAAATGGGCGTTGCAGGTGCGGCATTGGCGACCGTTATTGGTCAGTTTATTGCGGCAGGGCTGGCACTGTTTTTCAATTTAAAGGTAAACCATGATATTAAATTTGACTGGAAAAACATGCTGCCTACAAAATTTGTGCTTTTCCATATTTATAAAGTTGCGGTGCCTTCCATTCTGATGGTTTCAATCGGTTCCGTTATGATGTTCTGCATGAACCGTATTTTGGAAGTATTCACCACAACAGCCATTGCTGTATTTGGCGTATATTTCAAATTACAGAGTTTTATCTTTATGCCGATTTTCGGTATGAATAATGGTATGGTACCCATCATTGCCTATAACTATGGCGCAAGACATCGCGATCGTATCATTGGTACCATCAAACTGGCGGTTATGTATGCAGTTGCTATGATGCTCATTGGTTTTGCGGTATTCCAGATCATTCCTGATAAACTGCTGCTGATGTTCAACGCATCCGAAAACATGCTTGCTATTGGTGTTCCTGCACTGCGTCTGATTTCCATCAGCTTCCTGCTGGCAGGTTTCAACATCATTTGTTCCTCTGTATTCCAGGCAATGGGCAATGGTGTTTTCAGTCTGATTGTTTCTGTTGTCCGTCAGCTGGTGGTATTGGTACCTGTAGCATTCCTGATTTCCAAGATGGGCGTTCTGGATCGTATCTGGTGGTCTTTCCCCATTGCGGAAGTTGTGGCAGCAGCAATTTGTATTTTCTTCCTGCGGAAGATTTTGAAAATGCTTGATTTTTAAGAGAATCAGAAAAGATGGTTTGTTCTTTCGGGACAGCCATCTTTTTTTGTTTGGTTGCGAAAAATGCCTCTTGTGTGGTACACTGAATTTATCAAAAAAGCAGGAGGTTACCGATGATTATTTACATCTGTCTTATGGCAGTGATGGCATATCTGGCGTTTCGGTGGGGAAAGGAAACAAAGACAGGCACCTGTCATATGATGAAAGAGTATACAGAGAAAAAAGAGATGGCAGAGCAAGTTGGAAATTTACTGCAATTTGTGGGAAAATGTGCCTGTGCCAGTGGGGGACTCATGGCAGTCTGCTTTTTCTGGAGAATGCTGGCAGGAGATTTTCCGAGAGTATTGGCAGCGGTTTCTATTTTGTTTTACAGCGTTGGTTTTATCCGTGCCATGCTGATCCTGCAAAAAATACAGAAAGAAGAGAGGGAAAGAAATTGAAGTATTTTGGTATCATGCTGTCCGTATTTGGTCTGGATACAGTTACAAAAATCTGGGCAAGAAAAAAGCTGCCACTGGGTGGAAAAACAGAGATCATCAAAGATAAATTTTATTTTCGGCGCATAAAAAACGATGGGATGGCATATAATACCCTTGAGCGAAATCCCAAAGCAGTGTTATATTTGACAGGCGGACTCATCGGCTGGTGCTTCGCTGCTTTCTGTATGATGCTCACAAAACAGGAGGAGAAAAAGCATTTGCTCCTGCCACTTTCTGTTATGTTGGGCGGCGCTTTGGGGAACTTTTGGGATCGTATCCGACGTGGCGGCGTGACAGATTTTCTCTATATCAAGTGGAAAAAAGCGCCTATTTTCAACCTGGCTGACATTGCCATCGTAAGCGGCGGAATCTGGGGATTGCTTGCCTCTTTATGGAAAAGATAACAAGGAAATGGTTTTATTTTTAAAAAAACTATGGTATTTGTATAGATTAGGGGTTGAAGAATGTCGATAAACGTAGTATAATACACTCAGGAAACATCCTGAGATGCTCGATAGCCCATCGTTATTGAACCTACATGACTGAAAAGGGATTCCTATAAGCTAAAGTGATGTCAGGCCTCAAGATAATTCCCTTTGGGCGGAGGAAGGCTGAGACTTTGGCTGCGGTTGCCCACCTGGCTTAGGCTAGGTGTCAAGAGATGGGAACGGCATTTCGGGATCTCCGTGCGTATGAGAACAGGTATATGGATATTGCATAATATTCATATACCTGTTTTTTCGTGCATAAAAAAAGAGGTTCTATTTTCCGGTGCATGTCCGTATACTGTTATAAAGTTTGACAGGGAGTGTGAGGACGTACATGAAACGGATTTGTTTTTTCCTTTTGATACTGACAAGCTTGTTTTGGACAGGCTGTGGAAATGCAGTAACAGGAGAAATGGCAGAAATAGGACGTATCGGCGATGATTTATCCATCAGCCGTGCTATGGCAGCAAAAACTATGGCATTGACTTTTTACACCAAAGAGGAGTTGGAAGGGCTGGAACAGGTGGCGGATTTTCCAGATGTGCCGCAGACAGACCTTTTTTATCCCTACATCAATGGGGCAGTGAAACTGGGGCTGTTATCTGGTGATGAGGATGGTAATTTTTACCCGGAAAAAGATTTGACACTGATACAGGCGCAGGCGTTGCTGGATCGAATGGCACCGGATTATGACAGCCGTATGGTATTGGATGAAAGTAATCAGAATATGCCTGTGGCTTACAGCTTGTGGATACAATTATTGCAGACAGCTTTGGAAGCAAGAGAAGAAGAACTTTCCGCCTATGGTATCACAGAAGAAACCCGTGTGCTTTTGACAGCGGAAGAAAGCGGCGGAATGTTTGATAATGGGTATTATGGCGGGGCTGGATTAGATCTGAAGCCTTATGAAAATACGGCTTTGCGGTATTGGGCAAAAGATGGGGAAATTCTGGCGTTGCTGGAAGTCACCGACACTACCCCTACCATTGAGAATATCTATTGTACTGCTTCCGGCGGAACCATCCGCATGGAAACAGGTGCAGGCAGTGTGACACGGCCTTATACAGGACAGGCATTGGACGGTATTTGCGATATAACCCTTTCAGAAGGCAAGGCAACAGAGGCGGTGCAGGCGGCAGAGCTTGGGCTTTGTACGGTAAAGCGGGTCAATGGACAGGAGATTTATCTGGCAGAACAAGGCCTTCTCTCCTGGGCGGATGATTTTCGTATTTATGATGCGACAGGCACAGAATGGACGAGCCAAAAAGTATCGAAATTGATTTGTGGCACAGAGGGAGCAAATTACTATCTCAAAGATGGAAAAGTGGCAGGGGCCATCATTACCCAAACAGTACAGCCGGATCATATCCGTGTGCTCATAGGCGGAGCAGGGCAGACAAAAGTGACCATATCCTCAGAAGGGAGATTTACCCTGAAAAGCAGTGAAGCGGAAAAAGCATTTTCCAATGGAGAACAGGCTGTGATGACTGCTGACTTGTCTTGGTTTGACAGCGGCATTGTGGAGGCGGCTCCAACGGGGGATAATCCCTTATCTGTAATATTTTCTGATGGTATAAAACGTCAATATTTTGGCACAGTGGAACTGGAACGACGGCAGGATGGTATTTCTGTCATCAATGAATTGCCTCTGGAAACCTATCTGCGGGGTGTCGTTCCTCATGAAATGCCTGTGGATTTCGGAGAAACAGCGCTCCAAGCCCAAGCAATCACTGCCCGCAGTTATGCCTATAACCAGTTTTATGCCAACAGCTATTGCGGGTATGGCGCTCATTTGGCAGATACCGTAGCCAGTCAGGTTTATCTGGGGGCGGATACAGCGGAACTGTCTGATGCGGCAATTAAGGCAACAGAGGGAAAATGCCTGACAGCAGGCAATGAAGTGGTAACCACTTATTTTTATTCTACTTCTTGCGGGTATGGAGCGGATGCAAAAGAAGTATGGTCGGCAAACGGCACATTCACAGAAGAAAGCAAACCATATCTAACGGGCGGAACCCATGGGATTTCCACGGAAAAACCAGATACAGAAGAAGAATGGCTGGCATTTTGGCAGGATTGGGAGATTGAAGGGTATGATGACGCATCCCCTTGGTATCGGTGGAAAACATATTTTGGCGCGGGACAATTGACGGAAATCACCGGTGCCAAACTGAAAGAAGCCGCAAAATCCCATCCAGTCCATGTGGAAGTTTTGCAGGAAGATGGCAGTTGGAAGGCACAGACACCAGAAGATTTGGGACGGCTTACAGGAATTTCTGTGGCAAAGCGGGGAGAAAGCGGCGTTATGGAAGTACTGCGATTGGACTACGAAAAAGGTTCTGTGCAGGTGAAAACAGAATATACCATCCGACAGGCACTTTCCCCTACCAAAATGACCATTGGCGATCCTATTTATTTGCAGAGGAAAGACGGAGAATCTTTGACGGGAAATACCATACTTCCCAGTGGATTTTTTGCCGTAAAAGAAATGAAAAATGCGGAAGGAAAATTGACAGGTGTTGCCCTTTATGGCGGCGGAAACGGCCATGGTGTGGGCATGAGCCAGTATGGCGCGAAAGGTATGGCAGAGGAAGGAAAAACGGCAGAAGAAATTCTGGAACATTATTATACAGGAACAACAGTACAGCAAGTCATTGCATAAAAAAACAGCATGCGGGAATCATTCCTGCATGCTGTTTTTTTAGATTTCAATGTGATTTTTTTCTTTGTATTCCTCCGCCATATCAGCTAAAGAAATATTGTCCACAACATCGTCCAGCGCTTCTTTCATTTTCTTCCAGATGGAAAGAGAAACGCAGGTGTCGGAATTAGGGCACATGGGGTTGTCCACACAATCTACGGGAGAAAGGGAACCTTCCAGGATTCTCAGGACTTCTCCGATCGTGATATCTTTGGGTTCTCGTGTGAGAATGTAACCTCCCTGAGCACCGCGGTAACTTTTT
The DNA here is from genome assembly GCA_958420075.1 of uncultured Clostridia bacterium. GTDB lineage: Bacteria > Bacillota > Clostridia > Lachnospirales > Anaerotignaceae > Anaerotignum. Next base: position 5,840 of record CATZIM010000081.1, read on the forward strand.
ACCAGACCGGATTTTGTCAGTGGATTGATGATCTGTTCCAGATATTTTTCGGAAATATCCTGCTCTCTGGCGATGGATTTCAAAGCCAGTGTGCCTTTGTCGTAATGGAGAGCCAGACTTAACATCAGGCGTATGCCATAGCGGCCTTTTGTAGATATTTTCATAAAAATACTCCTTACTAAAACGGGTTTTTATTCTTCTTCCCAGCCTTTGCAGATGTCAACCCAGGCTTCGCATTTGCCGTAATGGAAAAGTTCGTCGCAAGTCAGTTCAACTGCGGAGTTGCTGCTGCCGGCAGCTGGGAATACGGTATCAAACCGCTTCATGGAAACATCGGCAAATGCGCGGGTGCCTTCCGGCAGTGCGAAAGGACAAACGCCGCCTACGGCATGTCCAGTAGCTTCCAGTGTTTCTTCGGGAGAAAGCATTTTTGCCTTCAGACCGAAAGTATCTTTGAATTTGCGGTTATCGATTTTTGCGTCCCCTGCAACGGAAATGACGATAGGTCCTTCCTTAGACATGAGGCAAAGTGTTTTGGAAATCCGGGCGGGAATGACGCCTGCTGCCTCTGCTGCCAGATCAACTGTTGCGCTGGAGGTAGCAAATTCCAACACTTCCTTGGGACAGTTCATATCTTTCAGATAAGCTTTCACTTTTTCAATAGACATGGTTGCATACATCTCCTCTTTGGGATATTCAGATTTACTTATACGCAATAGCATAGCAGAAAAGTAGTCTTTATGCAAGATAAAGTGCATGAGAATTTAAAAAAAGTGTTGACAGATAAAAAAAGGTAGCGTTACAATGGGCAAAAGATCACAGACGACGGACAGGAGTTTTCAACATGCAGAAATTTACATTCGCAGGAAAACTGCATATGGATATGATGATGAGCATGGGCATGATGATGTGCATGCTTTTTGTGATGTTCATATGTTACTTGCAATCGTTCTGAGATGCTTTGAAACAAATCTGATTTTTACAAACGGCTCGGAGGATGCGAGCCGTTTTTTTATTGCTTCACGGCTTGTACTCCGAGGAAAAACACAAAGGAGATGAATTTATGCCACTGATTATCAATGAAGAACTTCCGGCATATGATGTGCTGCGTAAGGAGCATGTTTTTGTTGTCAATCCTTATCGTGCGGTGCATCAGGATATTCGCCCACTGCGGATTGCCATTTTGAACCTGATGCCCAATAAGATTGAAACGGAAGTACAGCTCATGCGTCTGCTGAGCAATACACCTTTGCAGGTGGAAATCGAGTTGCTGCAGATGAAGAGCCATAACGCGAAAAATACAGCTTCAGAATATCTGAACGCTTTTTATAAAACATTTGACGATGTGAAAGATCAAAAGTTTGATGGACTTATCATCACCGGCGCACCCATCGAGAATTATGAGTTTGAGGAAGTGGATTTCTGGCCGGAATTGTGCGAAATACTGGAATGGGAAAAAAGCCATGTGTTCAGTGTGCTGCATATCTGCTGGGGAGCACAGGCGGCGCTGAATTATTTCTATGACATTCCTAAATATAGCCTGCCAGCAAAGAAATTCGGCATCTACTCCCACCAGGTAGAGA
>CATZIM010000082.1 GCA_958420075.1 uncultured Clostridia bacterium
CTCCCGCAACTGGCTGCTGAAATAGCTCCAGACTGGGATTTGAATGTCGAGGCAGTGCACAGCGGTTTGGAAACACTTTGCTCCCATTTGAAGCTGGTACGGGACGATACTGCTTTGCTGTATGAGATGACCTAAATGGGCTATCCCTATTGTCCAAAGTAACATATATTCAACAGCGGAGGTAGCAAAAATCATATATCCAATTTATCATTTGAAAGCCAAAAACAAGGAGAAATCATGGAGGAAAAAACTATGGTGAGAGATGGAATCGTGTTGAAAGATATGGACACTCAAGTTACATTCAATCAGTATAGCTTCTGTGAATTGGTGAAGCACTTGATGGTGGAACTGGTGGGAATCTCTTATGAGGAAGCCTCCAAGCGGGTAGAACTGTCCTCTCTGACAGCACCAGTGACGAATGTAATGGAGGCGGCGGTATTCAGCCACGAGTTGCCCTATTACTGGGCAATGTTCTGTTACTATGGGAACGGTTATTGGTTGGAGGGTATTCCAGCACAGCCAGAGGATATGGATGCCTATGAAGCTTTAGAAAAGAGAATTATGGAGAAATATGATTTAAAGGAGCCGTTTGAATGGGACTGAGAGGTGAATGACATGCTAGATAATCAAATGCTTGAACTGCTGGATAACTTGAAGAAAGTCAATTATGAAACCATAGATATAGATGATTTTTTAGACCAAAGAGAATGTGACCCCTTTGACAGTGAGTGGGTGAGAGTGTACCAAGCCATAGAAGAACTTAAAAAGGGAAAAGAAATGGTAGATACCAGAGAAATCGAGAAAAAAGCATATATTACCGTTTACGAAAAAACAGAGTGTGATGATTTAGCAGGATACATTGCTGATGACTTTGGGTTGATTGCAGACAGTATTATGTTGCATTACTCTGATGAATGGTTAGAAAAAGTTATTTCCTGCTATAAAGAAGCAATCATACCATGCGGGAGGCTTTAAGAGGAGGCTACTGAAGGTGCGAAAGGAATTTATCATTGATGGTAGACGATTTTCAACTATGAGAGGCTTCTATGATGAGGTGGAGCGTGTGTTTACTTGCGGTCTGCATTGGAGGATCGGACAAAATCTGAACGCCTTTAGTGATGTACTTCGAGGAGGATTTGGACAACATTCATATGGAGAACCAATACACATAAAATGGCTGTTTTATGAAAAGAGCCTGCGTGATTTAGGAAGTGAAAATGTAAATGCAATTACAGAAATCATTTTAGATACAAATAATTCTGGGCATAACTGTACTTTGGAGCTGCTTTGATAAGTAGAGAAATAGTTATAAAAGTAGTTTTAATTTTATAAAAGAATTCAAAGCAAGTAAGGAGGGAGCAATATGGGATTAGACATTTATGCAGGGACATTGACCCGATATTATGCGCATAACTGGAAAAGTGCTGTTCAACAATGGGCAGAAGAAAACGGCTATGCCTTTCAAAAAATCACACCAGATGGTGCGGAAGTTGATGATGAGGAAGAAATGAGTCCTGCTGAAGTACAGGAAATTGTAGAGAACTGGCGTGATCAGATTCTGGCAGCAATTACAGCACCGGGACATAAGCCTTATACACCATGGATGGAAGATAATGAAAAGCCTTATTATACTGATAAACCAGACTGGGATGCTTTTGGTGCTATGTTATTGGTAGCCGCTTGCTATTCATACGAAGAACCTGTACCTGATAAAGTGGAGAAAGATTGGGACTTCATGGAGCATCCTATCATTGCCCGCCTTTCAGAAGACAAGGAACGAATATGGTCTTTGTTTCGAGGTACAACACTATGGATTCCTATCTCAGATGCTTTTCTATTTCAAGCACCTTTGCCAACAGAAAACGTAGCTGCCATTGGTACTATGGGTGGTTTAAAAAAAGAGCTGGAACGATTGAATGCTCTAGCGTGGCAGGCTGATGAGAACACGATTCTAAGTTGGCTTGATACAGAGGGGTATCCAGTTGATGGTTCGATCGATTTGGATGGTCAATATAGCAAAGCGGATATTCCAGAATATACCCAGTATAGCACAGAATCACTTGCGAAGTTTGCCTTTTCTATGTTCTGGCAAGCAATACAGTTTGCGGAGAAGCATCAGGTACCCGTTTTGCTAGATTATTGAAGATTCGTTTGGAGGTGGATAGGGTGGAACAAAAACGTCCGGTAGATATATTTCATGAAGCCTTAGACTACCTGTGGAATGGTCTTGGTCTGGAGGAAAAGGGCTGGAAGCGTTTGAAAAAGGGCGACTTCAAAAAGAGCATGAAAAATGGACTGACATATCATATATGGTTTGATCGGAGTCGCTACAACTACATTGACTATGAAATCGGTCATGGAAATGTGGAGGTGGGTTTCATCTGTATCATAAAGCAGGGAGATGATTGGCTCTACTCTTTCAATATAGAACCAACAACAGGAGGTTCGTTCTTTCGGATGCTGACAGAGGATCTGCGGCTGGACACTGGGCTACTGGACACCTTTCTGCCCCTGATCAAAGCCCACTACCTCGACTTTATTGACCACTTTGAAGTAGACCCTACAGAGGCATTACAGCTGGTCTGCGCTCCCTTCACTGAGGCGGAGGATTACAGCTGGTTCATCCATGTGCGAGAGCAGATGGTGGAACGGTACGGAACGGCTGAGCAACTAGCAGAGTACCGCCGTCAAACAGAATTGCGTGGAACACCGGAGCAAAAGGTGCGCCATTGGATGGGAAAACAAATCTTCTATTTCTCTCATGGCAGCGATGTGAACCATGCTTGGGCTGCAAGTCGTACCGTCGATGAATTGGATGCCATTGTAGAGCGTTTTATGATGGCAAAAAAACGATATGATATATGGAATGAAGAAGATGAGGCTGCTTATCAGCTTTATCTTCAGGAGCAGGATATAGAAAAACGAACCTATCGAACATGGTATTTGATTGCCAATCCTCGTAATTTACCGAAAGAGTTCGTTCAACAAGAGTTGGACTTCCGTTTTAAGTTATTCTCTGAGAGAAAGAAGGAAAAGAAATGAGTGGAGAAGTTTTTCAGCAGAATTTAGATGATAAGAAAGGTTCTCGTCCTGGCGGTCCTTTTATCATACAAATGTTATTCAAAGAACAGGTTGAAATGCCGAAGCAAGAACAAATATTGGACACTATGAAGCGTCATATTGGTAAAGTTGATTGCTTTTGCTGTGATGAAAAAATGGCAGGCGTTGCTGCTTTGGAACATATAGCTGAGTTTCAAGATGGAAAATCTCCTGTGCAGCTTTTTCTCATGGGATGTTCTAGCTTTGAAGGCAAGAGCTTTGATGCGTTTTTGAAAAGTCAAATGTGGGACTGCCAAAATGACAGAGATCGTATTTTTGAGGAATGTCAGTATCAGGTGATGGCAACGGATATGTTGGCAGGTGCATTGGCTGCTCAGGAACGAGCTGATTTGGATATGGATTTTACGGAGGCTCTTGCGGAACTGTTTCCAACGTGCGAGGCTTTCTATTTTCAAAACAGCGGTAAATTGTTTTTAGCTGAAAATGTAAGAAATAATCAAATTTCTGGATATGACCGCTTTATTCGTTTTGGTGTCAATGTGCGTTTTTTCAATATAGAGGGAACGGAGGATATGCTCATTGATACAGTTGGCATGAATACATTGTATTTGCCAGATCTTCAGTATCATTTTCATGATGTAGATCCAAACTGGATTGTAAACCACGCATATAATGTTGCTTCCTATATTTTGGAAAATAATAATCCAATCCAAGATGGAGAAACGGTTGATGGTATGGTAAATGGAAGAATGAGCAGTCAAATACAGTGGAAATGCCAGTACGAGGAAGCCTTGATTCAACCTGTGAGGGAAGTAATAGATATCCATATGGGGGAATATGCTTCTGGGGGACGTTGATGCATGAAAGATAAAGCATTTCTTTGGTGGAGGTAATATTTTGGATAATAAAATCTTTTTTCTACTTTGTTAAACGAAAAAACAGAAAGTCGAACAAACGAAATCATTTGCTTGGCTGTTTTGCCTTCTATGAAAGCCATGAGAATAAAAGGCAGACCAAAACTTTTTGAAGTAGTGAAGAAGATAAAGAAATTCAATCATGAAAGAAAAATAAACTTGTATGTCAAAGAGATAGGTAATTCTTTTTCTCTACTTGTTTTTTCTTTTTATTTTCTGGAAGCAAAACAGGCAGCAAAAGTACCGCCGGTTATAGTGTCCTCTGGAAGTACGGGAAATATACAACAGAGAACTGCCAATTTCAAAGGAGGATCAACTTAACTAAGCTTTATTCCACCTGAGCTTTATGAACGTTGTGATTCTCCTTCCGCAGGAGATGAAAGTACAGCGCAGGCAGAGGATAAATAGAATGATGAAAAGACAGTTGCATGACTGTCTTTTCTTGTGTGAGTATTTCTGAATATCAATGTTTTTGACTGCAGGCAAATATATTTGATTTTCTATTTTAATTCATTTAATATAAGGAACAGATTTGATTTTTAATTTTTCAATTATGCTGGGGGATTTTTCTATGATATATCTGCAGATGATAGAAAGTGAAGATGATAAAGCAAAGTTTGAGGAGATATATCTGAAATATAAAGCACTGATGTTTTATGCTGCTAATAAAATTCTCCATAATGAGCAGGATGCAGAAGATGCTGTGCACATGGCATTTATAAAAATAGCAGAAAACATAGAAAAGATAGATGTGCTAGACTGTCCAAAAACACGCAGCTATATCGTTACAATAGTTGAACACAAAGCCATAGACATATACCGCAAAAAAAACAGGTACAAAGAATCCAAATATTTAGAGGAAGTAACTGGTCTTGAAGTTACATATGAGGGTGATAATCTGCTGACAAAGTCCATTTTGAACCTTCCTGCAAGATACAGAGAAGCGATACTGTTACGGTATTATCACGGATATAGTGTCAGAGAGATTGCGGCTCTATTTGATATATCTCTTATGGCAGCATCAAAATTAGACCAAAGGGCTAAGAAAAAACTAAAAGAGCTGTGTGAAAAGGAGGGGATCTTGTGATAACGGAGGAAATGCTGAAACAAGCTGCCAAAGAAGCTGGAAATGTCATTGCACATTCACTTCCGCCACAGGAAGAATATAGCCATGAATTTTCCAGGGTGTTTGAAAATAATATGGAAAACGTGCTGCAAAAAGCAAAACGTAAGAAAAGAAACAGAATCTTTGGGCAGGTGGCTTGTTTGTTTGCTGTATTTATTGTGGCAGGCAGTTCCTTTTTGATGTTTGATACAGATGCGAGAGCTACATTTTTATATTGGCTGAAAGGACAGTATAGCGGCTTTATGGAATATCGTTATACAGGCGATGGTTCTGCCGAGCAGAAACAATATGTTCTTACCCATATTCCAGAAGGCTACTATGAAAAAGAGGCAACAGAAATGGAAGGAATGAACATTGTGATCTATCAGAATGATATGGGAGATCAAATCGCCTTTGTATCCTCATGTGGCACAGATGCCATCAGTTTGTTTGTTTCTGATGAAAATGCCCAAGGAGTTATGGTGGGAAGCCTAAAAGCGGATTATTACCAAGCAGAAGCAAAAGACGAGAATAGCGTGATCGTATGGTATTCTGAGGATAGGACAACCATATTCAGTATTTCGGCAGCCCTTTCTAAGGAAGAAATGGTGAAGATTGCAGAGAGTGTGGAAGAAAAATAAATTGGACATAAATAAGCTATACGTTTTCTCTCTATTACATGTAAAAAGCATTTTACATTTTCATTGGAGAGAGGAGTGATTTTATGAGGACAACTACACTTTTTTTGATCATATTTGGAATATTTCTTCTTGCTCTAGTTGTTATAGATATTATGATGATCGTTTCTTTGTTAAAGGCCGGCGATGAAAGAAGAAAGTTAATGGTGTGGAAAGCAAGTTTTTTACACTTCTTGTAACAGTACTTGGACTTGTATTGGATGTCATGACAGCAATTTTGCAAACAGAAGCCATGCGTAACAATCCGTTTATTGAACTAAGTGTAATTGCTATGGCATATTTTCTGACACTTTTGTATTATAAGAAGAAGTATGGCGGATAACATGAAAAATATCATTAAAAACAGAAGGAACTTGGATTTTCTCAGGATGAACTGGCAAAGAAATGTGATGTTTCAAGGCAAACAATCAATGCCATAGAGAACAGTAAATATGATCCTACACTTTCTTTAGCTTTTAAACTTTCAAAAGAATTGCAGATTACAGTGGATAAGCTGTTTGAACCTGAAGATTTATAGAAATATAAAAAGAGGTGCCATTAAAATGGCATCTTTTTTATTGTTATAAAGTAAAAATTGACTGTCTCAAAAAGTATGTTTCATTCGTTACATATGATATAAATGAAAACAGTACAAGGGGGTAGTATGATGGGCAGTCTTACATTTCAAAGGCAGATTGTTTTAGGTGTTGTACTTATAGTTTCCGGAAACTTACTTGTGTTTGCTTTTCGTAATGGCATATTTTCTAATATTATGTGGATTTTGTATTATTCTAAACCCGGTTTATCTAGAACAAAGTGACAACAAAAAAGGAAAACAGAGTTCAAGAATCGCTGGAATTATTTGTATTGCAGTTGGACTGCTCACAAAGTTTATCATATAAATTATAGTTTATATGCTATTTGTTTATAACGACATATAAACTAGTGGAACTATACTTTCAATAAAGTAAATAGAAATGGATTATAAGGCAAGAATTATAACAAGTGTAGCGGATAAAAAGGTGAAAAAAATAGTCCTTATTTTTTGTATAAGGGTTCTTCTGATCACACTTATGGGAATATTTGCAGGAAAATCAGGAATATGGACATCATTGGTTCAAACAGGTCAATGTTTTTAGCTGACAAATGTGACTTCAAATTTTAATATGTTACTATATAAAATAGATTTGAAAATAAACATATAGTGTCTAAAAATACCTTTTTTGTTCGTTACTTAGGATAAAACAAGAAATACATTTTTGTTGTTAGGAGAGGATTATATGACACACGGCGTTTTTTTTGACCTTTTATTTTGTTCTGCATGTACCATAGGTATCATAATTCTTTTTATGGTATGTGGTATTATTTTTTTTCTTAGAAGAAACAGAAAATCTGACTTGATCAAAATCATAGCAGGAATTTTAATGGGAATCTGTTTTTTTGTATTTCTATTTTTATTATGGTGTGTGATTGGGTTTGGCAGTAATGTACCAGATACAGAGCCAAAACCAAGTGGATATTGCCAATCTTTGGATGGAACAGCAGAAAGATATAT
>CATZIM010000083.1 GCA_958420075.1 uncultured Clostridia bacterium
GTCAGGACCGGACAGTGTAACAACTTTACCACCCAGCTGAGCAACTTTCATTGCGATACCCCAAGCAACGTTACCGAAACCGGACATAGCAACTGTTTTGCCTTCGAATGTGTCGCCTTCATGCTGCAGAACTTCGTTTACATAGTATGTAGCGCCGTAGCCTGTAGCTTCGGGTCTGAACAGGGAACCGCCATATTCCAGACCTTTACCAGTCAGGACACCATTTTCCCAGCAGCCTTTGATTCTCTTATACTGACCATACAGGAAGCCGATTTCTCTGCCGCCAACACCGATGTCACCAGCGGGAACGTCAACGTCGGGACCAATGTCTGTCATGAATGCCTGGCAGAATCTCATGATTTCCATATCGGATTTGCCTGTGGGATCGAAGTCGGAACCACCTTTGCCGCCGCCGATAGGCAGACCAGTCAGGGAGTTTTTGAAGATCTGTTCAAAGCCCAGGAATTTAACTACGCCAGAGTATACTGTGGGATGGAATCTCAGACCACCTTTGTAAGGACCAATAGCGGAGTTGAACTGTACTCTGAAACCACGGTTAACCTGTACTTTACCAGCATCGTCAACCCATGTTACTCTGAAAGAGATCTGTCTTTCAGGTTCAACCAGTCTTTCCAGCAGACCCATTTTTTCATATTCAGGATGCTGTTCTACTTCTTTTTCGATAGAAGAGAAAACTTCTTCTACTGTCTGGATGAATTCAGGTTCATGTGCGTCACGTTTTTTAACCTGTTCAATTACGCGTTCGATATAAGCGTTCATAACTCAATGACCTCCTACATTTTGTCTTTTCTTTAACTGAGTTTTTGCGGAAAGTCCGCTTTTTTGTTTCTCAATGAGAAACAGTGAAGATGAAAAAGCCGCTTCTTTCCAACGTTTTTAACAAACCCGGAAAGGTTTCTGACCTTTTTTCCTCTCTTATTATAGCACACTTTTTATGGATGTGTAGCATTTTTTTGAAGTTTTGTCTTTATTTTTCCACAAAATTTCCTGCGAAAAATTATGCAAAAAAACGTTTTCTCTTTTTTTTTCGTCATCTTTGGAAATTCCGTAAATTTTGGCATAGTTTTAACAATGATTTTTTTGATGAAATCAAACAATGTGCACAAAGCCTATTTTTCCTGTGGGAAAACCACTTGCAGCTCCGCATTTTTTGTAAAAAGAAAACAGGCATATATCCAATGGATATGCCTGTTTTGGTATTATCTCTTTTTAAATTTGTCCAGCAGACCGGAAAAAACGCCAGGACGGTCATCATCCGGGCCGTTATCAGACATGAATTCGATATATCTGCCGGTACCGATGGCTACACAGCTGACTGCATCTTCTGCCACCATGGCATGAATGCCTGTTCTGCTCTGGATCAGTTTATCCAGACCATAAAGCAGACTGCCGCCGCCAGTCATAACGATGCCTCTTTCATAAATATCTGCTGCCAGTTCAGGAGGGGTTTTTTCCAATACACTATGAACTGCTTCCGCAATGGCTTCCACGGATTCTTCCAGCGCTTCCAGCATTTCATCACTGGTTACAGTGATATTCTTTGGCAGACCTGTAATCAAGTTTCTGCCGCGGACATCCAGTGTTACGGGCATAGTTCTTTCAAAAGCGGTGCCAATTTTGATCTTCAGTTCTTCCGCTGTTCGTTCCCCAATGAGTACGTTATGTTTTTTACGCATGTAACGAATGATGGCATCATCAAAGTTATCCCCGGCAATCTTCAGGGAATAGCTTACAACAGTACCACCCAGTGAAATAACTGCAATGTCTGTAGTACCGCCGCCGATATCTACCACCATGCTGCCGCATGCTCTGGAAATGTCAATACCGGAACCAATAGCTGCCGCAATGGGTTCCTCGATGATATGCACACGTCTTGCGCCTGCCTGTCTGGTGGCGTCCTCAACGGCACGTTTTTCTACTTCTGTTACGCTGCTGGGTACACAAACCGCAATGGTGGGCTTCACGAAAGAACGTTTGCCCAATGCCTTTTCAATGAAATACTGCAGCATTTTTTCTGTTACATCATAATTGGAAATAACACCTTCACGCAAAGGACGAATGGCAACGATATTGCCTGGCGTTCTGCCCAGCATACGTCTTGCCTCTTCGCCCACCGCAAGAATGGAATTGCTGTCTTTGTCAATGGCTACCACGGAAGGTTCCCGAATGACGATGCCCTGTCCCTTGATATAAACCAAAACCGTTGCCGTCCCCAGGTCGATTCCGATATTCTCGCCAAAACTCATAAAGTCTAACATATCGTTTCTCCTTCGTCTATCTGCTCATACTCTTCTTATCAGTATACCGAAAACAAAGCCTGTTGAAAAGCCGTTTTTCCGAAAAATTCTGTTTTTTTACAATATTATATGTTTTTTTCCGACAAAACTTCCACTGCTTTCTGCAGCTGTGTATCTGCCTCAGCAGGAATGTTTGTCTGCTGTGCATATTCTTCCGGCAGTTCCACCTCGTAGTCCGGTGTAATGCCGACGCCATGGATAGAAGTACCGTTGGGTGTATAGTATTTCTGAATGGTTACATTCAAACCGGAACCATCAGGCAGTGTAAAGAGCCGCTGTACCAGACCTTTGCCAAAAGTAGTTGTACCAATGAGCTCACCTCTGCCTGTATCCTGGATAGCGCCTGCCAGAATTTCTGCCGCGCTGGCACTGTTTCCATTGACCAGCACCACCATAGGCACATCATTGTAAACATCATCACAGAGCGTATCTTCTCTGTTTCCTTCCTTATCCATGGTATAAACCATGATGCCTTCCGGCAGCAGTTCTTCCCCGATTTCATGAGCGGATTTTACCAGACCGCCAGTATTGTTCCGCAGATCCAGCACCAGTTTTTCCATGCCTTCTGCTTCCAGCGTATCCAGTGCTTCTTTGAACTGGCTGTATGTATTTTCCCGGAAGTTCGTAATGGAAATATACCCAATATTGTCATCCATCATACTCCAGGAAACGGTTTTCACCTGAATATCCTGTCTGGTTACTGTTTTTTCCAGCACTTCTCCTGTGCTTTCCCGGAAAATGGTCAGCGTCACATCTGTTCCTTCTTCCCCTTTTACCAAAGCAGAAACATCTGCTGCCGTTTTGCCAGTGATACTTTCACCATCCACTTCCGTGATTTTATCCTCTGCCAGAATACCTGCGGCTTCCGCAGGGCCGCCCGGTGTCACACTGCTGACAACGATATAGCCGTCATCGCCGGCGTAAATCTCTACGCCAATGCCTACAAAATGTCCGCTGTTCTTTTCCACCTGCTCTGCCAAGCTGTCTGCGGAAAGATAATATGTATAAGGGTCCCCTACACCGGCAACCAGTCCCGTATACATCAGTTCTTCTGCCAGTTCTTTGTCATAATCCTCTACATAATACGTATCCAGCATTTCTTCGATCTGGCGTATCTTTGCCGTATTGCTCATGCCAAAAGGCAGGGCAATATTCATCTGTGCCAAAAACTGTCCCCCAAAATAAATCACTGCCAGTAAAACAAAGGCAGCCCCGAAGCCTTTCCAAAAATCTTTTTTCTGCAAATGTCATCGCCTCGCTGTTTTATCTTCTTTTATCCTTATGTAATGTCTTTCGGAAATATCCTCTTAGAAAATACAAAACCCTGTGGACGAATGATGCATACACATTTTCGACCACAGGGATTTTCTGTTTGGGTTATACCTGCAAATGCTTACGGATGGAAGTCACACTGCCTACCACACCCAGCAAAATGCCAAAAATCAACGCCGCAGGCAGGACGAATGAAAATACATCGCCAACCACACGGAAACGAACGAAGTTTTCTACAAACGGAATATGGTTGTAGAACAGGCTTACGGTTTTGCTATACATGGGCATTCCCACCAGCATAGGCAAAACTGCGCCGATCAGACCAATGATAATCCCTTCGATGATGAACGGCCAACGAATAAACCAGTCTGTCGCACCAACATATTTCATAATGTTGATTTCCACACGACGGTTCATAACGGAAATACGAATGGTGTTGATGATGATCATAACGGAGATCACGCCCAGCACCAGCATAACCAGAATACCAGCTACCTGGAATACGTTGCTGACGCTCATGAGCATTTCAGACAAAGACTGTCCGTATTCTACCTTATCAACGCCTTCGATTTTCTGCAGTTCAGCCAATACGGCATCCTGAGATTCGATCTGATCCAGTTCCACCTGGAAAGAGTGAGACAGAGGGTTGTTTGTATCATCCAGACCGATGAAAATATCTTCATCAGCCCCCCACTGTTCTTTCAGCTGATCCAGCGCATCTGCTGGAGAAATATAAGTCACGTTTGTCACATGATCCAGTCCGGAAATGGTCGTTTTCATATTTTCGATGTCCTCACTGGTCAGGTCACCCTTCAGAAATACGGAGATCCCAATGGAATCTTCCATCTGATCCAGCATATACTGCAGATTGCTTACCACGCAGTAGGAAAAGGACATGATGGAAATACAGGCCGCTACCGCAATGATAGAAGCCACGGTCATCAGCAGATTCTTTTTCAGCCCGCTGAAACCTTCTTTCAAAAAATATCGGATTGTACTAGGCCTCATCGTCATACCCACCTTTTTCTATATCTCTGATAATATGTCCGCGTTTCAAAGTAACCACGCGTTTCTGCATGGCATCTACAATATCCTTCGCATGTGTTGCCATAACGATGGTAGTACCGCGTTTGTTGATATCATCCAGCAGCTGCATAATGCCCCATGCTGTATCCGGGTCCAAGTTACCTGTAGGTTCGTCACAGATCAAAATGGGCGGATTGTTTACGATGGCTCTTGCCAGGGCTGTTCTCTGCTGTTCCCCACCGGAAAGCTGGTTAGGATAGCTTCTGCCCTTCTGTCCCAGACCTACCAGTGCCAATACCGCAGGCACGTTTCTGCGGATGATGCGGCTGGGTGCCTCAATAACACGCATAGCAAATGCTACATTTTCGTACACGGTCTTGTTGGGCAGCAGACGGAAATCCTGGAATACTACCCCCAGATTACGGCGCAGATAAGGAATCTGCCGTCTGGAAAGCTCATTGGTTTTTACCCGGTTGATGATGATTTCCCCGGAAGTGGGGTCAAGCTCTTTCAAGAGCAGTTTAATCAAAGTAGATTTACCGGAACCACTGGAGCCTACGATAAATACAAAATCGCCTTTTTTGATATGTAAATTCAGTCCCTCAACGCCTTTTGAGCCGTTGGGGTATACTTTTGTTACATCGTTAAGTCGAATCAAAACGTATCTCCCTTTCTTTACAAAATTTGACGGAAAAACAGCCAAATCTCTCTTTTTCCGTCCCAAACACCATAAAATTATAGCATAAAACAGGTACCCTCACAAGGGCAAAACCTTTGGCAAATATGAATTTTCCGTTAATTTCAGCGGTTTTTACCAAAAAAACGCAATAAGACCGCCTTCCGTTTTCCCCGAAAGACGGTCACCCATTCGCCCCTGTTTGCAGTTGTGAAAGGCACATTTCGTGCTTTTTCGATTATAGCACAGAAAAAGAGGGGGAACAACCCAATTCCCCCGCCAGATTCTTAAGAATCCATGAATGTTTGTCCATAAAAAATCTCCCGCCATTGATTGGCAGGAGATTTTGAAACCTTTTCTTAATAAGCCATTTTGTCCATATACATCATGTATTTGCTTACCATCAGTGTGATTTTGAAGATAATGGCATCATCAAAGTTTCTCAGATCCAGACCTGTCATTTTCTGCAGTTTATCCAGACGATATACCAATGTATTTCTGTGGATATAGAGCTGACGGCTGGTTTCGGATACGTTCAGGTTGTTTTCGAAGAATTTGTTTACGGTTGCCAGTGTTTCATCGTCGAAATCATCCATGGTCAGACCGTGCAGCACTTCTTTGATGAACATTCTGCAAAGAGGCAGGGGCAGCTGATAAATCAGACGGCCAATACCCAGTTTTTCATAGTTGACGATATATTTGTCTGTTTCAAAGATTTTGCCAACTTCCAGAGCCATTTTAGCTTCTTTATAAGAACGGGATACGTCTTTCAAGTCGCCTACAACAGTACCGCTGGAAATGTAAACTTTGCTGTTTGTTTCTGTGTTCAGTGTTTCTTCGATGACTTTCGCAATGCGGTCGATTTCGTCTGTTGCTTCTTTGTCACGCAGTTCTTTTACCAGAATGATGCTGTGTTCATCCACTGCTGTTACAAAGTCTTTTGTTTTTGCAGGGAAAATGCCTCTGACGATTTCCACAACATTCATTTCTTTGTCGATGTTTGTTTCGATCAGGTATACGATTCTGCTTACATTGTTTTCAATGTGCAGTTTTTTTGCGCGGCTGTAGATATCTACCAACAGCAGGTTATCCAGCAGCAGGTTTTTGATAAAGTTGTCTTTGTCATATCTTTCTTTATAAGCCACCAACAGGCTCTGAATCTGGAACGCAGCAATCTTACCGATACGGTAGCCTTCTTCGTCTTCGCCTTTTACCTGTACCACATATTCAGGTACGCCGTTATCATAAATCTTGAAATACTGATAACCCAGGATCAACTGACTTTCAGCCTGAGAGCCCACAAAGTTTTCCACCGCGTCAATCTGGCGTCCAATCATGTTTTCTTCCGTGGTAGCAATGACCTTGCCTTCCTTTTCCACGACGCTCAATTCTTTTCTCGTAATGTTTTTCAGTCCATCAATGGTACTCTGTAAAATCTGATTGGAAATCATGCGCTATCACCTCAAATGAATTATTTTTTCTCCTATGTGTCGCCTGCCTTTGAACAGACAGGATTCCTGTCAAAAGTGCCGAAAAACAGTATCGCCCTGTGTTATTCAAATAGCCTAAATACATTTTATAACAAAATGCTGAAAAAATAAAGAGAATTTGCAAAAAAAACATACAAATTCTCTTTCGACCTTATTTTTTCATAAAAAACACAGCCTTTTTTTATCTAAACTGTCTTGATTTTTGTCCACGGAATGCCCAAAAGCCTTTTTTCCGGCTTTTTTGGCTTCGTCTTTTTTACTTATGAAATTCCGTATCCCCCAAAACATCCCGCATATCTGACAAGAGAAAGTATGCCTTTCTGTCAATATTCATGATAAGACTTTTGACCAGAGAAAGGTCTTTTTGCGAAAAAACACAATACAGCACATTTTGCCCTTTTTCCGGACAATTTTCCATGTCCAAAAGTGACATAACACCTCTGCCCCGCAGAGCAGACAGCCCTTCCGCCATGGCTTTGCCTTCTTCTGTCACGATGACTGCTGCCCGCACAGCGCTGCCGCCTTCT
>CATZIM010000084.1 GCA_958420075.1 uncultured Clostridia bacterium
TCCAAATGACGTGGAAGAAGTTTATTTTGGCGAAAGCGGAATTTTTTCTGCAGCGGAAGAAGGGACTTATCTCATCGATATGACAACAACCAGCCCTAAACTGTCTGTAAAGATTTACAACGCAGCCAAGGAAAGAAAAATGCACGCATTGGATGCGCCTGTCAGCGGCGGTGATACTGGTGCAAAAAATGGTACATTGTCAATCATGGTTGGCGGCGATCGGGAAGCCTTCGATGCATGTCACGATATTTTTGCGGCTATGGGCACCAATATCATTTATGAAGGCCCTGCCGGATGTGGACAGCATACAAAAATGGCGAACCAGATTGCATTGGGCGGCGCCATTTCCGGTGTATGTGAAGCATTGGCTTATGCAAAAGCGGTTGGCTTAGATCAGCAGACCATGCTGGACAGCATTTCCGCAGGGGCAGCCGGCAGCTGGCAGATGACCAATATGGCACCACGGATTTTAAAAGGCGATGACGCACCGGGATTTTACATCAAACATTACATCAAAGATATGCGTATTGCGGTGGAAGAAAGCCAGGAAGTGCATCTGGATCTGAAAATGCTGAATTCCGTTTTGGAAATGTATGAAAAATTGGCTGAATCCGGTATGGCAAATCTTGGTACACAGGCGCTGTATCATTACTACGGGAAAGAAAAGTAAGATTTTTGTCAGGGATTGTTTGCTTTTTTCGAAAAGAAAGATATGTTATAATTAAGTTAGAAAATAATTACCATTGGCATATAAAAATGTGACAGAATTCGATAAGGGGGAATTCTATGGATACTAGCTCAATCTTTGGTTTCATCGTAGCGCTTTATGCGTCTTTGACAACCTGTGCTGTTCCGCCATCAGACTTGCCTGCACAGCAGCAGGAACAAACAGCAGTTGTGGCTGAACAGGAAACACAGGAGCCGGCAGAACCGGAAGTGCAGCCCATTTATGATCCTGTTGCAACACCGAAACAGCCCACAGTAAATGCGGCAAATGTGGGTTACAATGACAAAAAATCCTGGTGGTTCCGCAGAAATGCTGACCATTTGCCGCCTTCTGCCCAGGATGAAATTGCCATTGGGAATTATGATGCTTATTACCTGGGAGATACCCAGCATAAAGTTATTTATCTGACTTTTGATGAAGGATACGAAAATGGGTATACTTCTAAAATCCTGGACATTTTGAAAGCCAATGATGTGAAAGCAGCATTTTTCGTTACAAAAAGCTATATGGAAGACCAGCCGGATTTGGTAAAAAGAATGGTTGCAGAAGGGCATATTGTGGGGAACCATTCTGTGTCCCATCCCAATATGTCTGATTTGAGCAATGAACAGATTTTGGCGGAACTAAATGGCTGCGCAGCGTATTATAAAGAACTGACAGGTCAGGAAATGCCCAAGTATTTCCGTCCACCAGAAGGTGTTTACAGCATCCGTTCTTTGGAACAGACAAAGGCAGCAGGATATAAAACCATTTTCTGGAGTTTTGCCTACAATGACTGGGACCCTGCAAATCAGCCGGGCACACAGGCAGCCTATAACATGGTCATGAATAATTATCATAACGGCAGCATCATGCTGCTCCATGCAGTTTCTCAATCCAATACAGAAGCCTTGGATCAGATTTTGAAAGACCTGAAGGCAAAGGGATATGTGTTCCAGACGTTGGATCAGCTTCCCCCTGCAACATCTATCGGGCAGTAATGTTTTGATGTAATAGACTTCATTATGATAAAATAAATAAGCTGGAATCCTTTTGAGGATTCCAGCTTTATTATGTTGATTTTATTATTTGCCTTTTAAATTAAATACGATGATACTGCAAATGATAATGGCACCACCAAGGAATGTACCCATATTGGGAACTTCCCGCAGTATCAGGAAACCCAGAATGGTAGACAGGAGAGGTGTCACAAACATGAAGTTGGTTACTTCGCTGGTACGGTTTGCAAAAGACATTGCTTTGCCCCAAAGGAAGTAAGCAGCAGCACTGGGAAAAGCGCCCAGATATACAAGTGCCAGAATATGGGACATGTCTGAAGAAGCCAATTGCTGAAATCCCTGTACGGACCAAAAACCAAGAAGAATCGCACCGAAAATCATACTGTAAGTGACGATTTCTAAGGCCGTATAGCCTTTTGTTGTAAGCAGACGACTCATCATATTATAGCCAAAGAATACAAGAGCTGCACCCATTGTCCAAATCAAGCCAACATTGATGGAAAAAACGCCATCCCAAAGCAGAAGCACCAAAACGCCGATAAAGGCGGTGGCAATAGAGATCCAGCCAATGGTTTTGATTTTCTCGTGATACACTTTTGCACAGCCGATGGCTGTCAAAATGGGGGTGAGGGCAACGATGATACTGGATGTTGCCGATGTCAGTGTTTGAATCCCTGTGTTAAAAAAGATCATATAGCCGGTGAAGCCCATTGCGCCAGCCAGTATGAAGTAGGGGATATCCTTTTTTGCTGGGATACGGATGTGACTGCATTTGCCGATGATGATCAAGAAGATAGCAGCAATGCTGCAGCGCAGAAATCCCAGAGGATTGGATGTAAATTGTTCCTGTACTACCTTCGTCAAAGGAAATGCCGATGCCCATAGCAATACAGTACAAAAACTCAACAGAAAAACTTTATGCTTTGCTTGCACAATAACTCCCTCCTTTTATTGCTTATACTATACAACGAAACATGGGGAAGTACAAGAGAATTGTAAAATATTTTTTACGGTCGTTCGTTATTCTTTGTGCGGCGGTATGGAACTCTTGTTTATGGAGCACTTGCATTTCAATTTTAGAAGAAACATGGAAGTTGTTGCAGGAACATGATAAAATAAGAAAAAAGAGCGTAAGGAATATTCAGAAATTTATTATTCAAAATAGATTTCTCATGGTAAAGGAGGCGACAAAATGGCTTTTTTGCCTGTCAGCAAAGAAGAAATGTTGGAAAGAGGTTGGGACAGACCTGACTTTGTTTATATTTGTGGGGATGCATACGTAGATCATCCTTCTTTTGGCGCGGCAATCATCTGCCGTGTGCTGGAAAGCCAAGGATATAAGGTATGTTTCATTGCGCAGCCTGACTGGAAAACAACAGATGATTTCACACGCTTTGGAGAACCCAGACTGGCTTTTCTGGTAAGTGCAGGGAATATCGACTCCATGGTCAATCATTATACAGTGGCAAAGAAGAGAAGAAAAAAAGATTCTTACTCTCCCGGCGGAGAAATGGGACTGCGTCCTGACCGGGCTACCATTGTCTATTGCAATAAGCTACGGGAAGTCTATAAAAAGACGCCGATCATCATTGGAGGAATCGAAGCCAGTCTGCGCCGGCTGAGCCATTATGATTATTGGGACAATAAAGTCCGCCGTTCCATACTGCTGGATAGTGGTGCAGATCTTCTTCTGTACGGTATGGGAGAACATCAGATCATCGAAATGGCGGATGCTTTGGATAGTGGTATTCCCGTGGAGGAATTGACATTTTTGCGCGGTTCTGTTTACAAAACAAAAGATATTTCCAGAGCTTATGATTATATCATTCTGCCGAAATACAACGAAGTAAAACAGGATAAAATGAAGTATGCCAAAAGTTTTCTGATTCAGTATCAAAATACAGATGCTGTCATCGGCAAAACACTCATTGAAGAATATGACGAATGGACAGTGGTGCAAAATCCGCCTTCACCGCCTTTGCAGACACAGGAACTGGATAAAGTGTATGCTTTGCAATTTGAACGGACATATCACCCTATGTATGAGGAAAAAGGCGGCATTCCTGCCATTGAAGAAGTAAAATTCAGTCTGGTCAGCAATCGAGGATGCTTCGGTAATTGCAATTTCTGTGCTCTGGCGTTCCATCAGGGTCGGGTCGTGACCGCAAGAAGCCATGATTCTCTTGTTGCTGAGGCAGAGAAAATCACAATGGATGAAAAATTTAAGGGGTATATCCATGACGTAGGGGGCCCTACTGCGAATTTTAGAAAGCCTGCCTGCAAAAAACAATTAAAGTATGGTGCATGTCGGGACAAGCAGTGCTTATGGCCTACAAAATGTGAAAATCTTGAAGTAGATCATCGGGATTATGTGAAATTGCTGCGGAAAATCCGGGAGATTCCACGGGTGAAAAAAGTATTTATCCGTTCAGGCATTCGTTATGATTATCTGATTTATGATAAGGATGAAACCTTTTTCCGGGAACTTTGTAAATATCATGTCAGTGGGCAGCTGAAAGTGGCACCGGAACATGTTTCCGATAAAGTTCTGGCAAAGATGGGAAAACCCGGCGGGGATGTTTATCAGAGATTTGTAAAGAAATATCAGGAAATCAATCAGCGTTTAGGAATGGACCAGTATTTGGTTCCTTATCTTATGAGCAGCCATCCCGGCAGTGATCTTCCAGCAGCCATTGAGCTGGCGGAATATTTACGGGATATCCATCATATGCCGGAACAGGTACAGGACTTTTATCCCACACCGGGAACCCTTTCCACAGCAATGTATTATACCGGCATCGATCCGCGCACAAAAGAAAAGGTTTATGTACCCAAAACACCTCATGAAAAAGCCATGCAGCGTGCGCTGATGCAGTACCGCCTGCCACAGAATTATGATCTGGTTTATGAAGCATTGAAATTGGCTCATAGAGAAGATTTGATTGGATTTGATTCTCATTGCCTGATCAGACCCAGACAGATGGGTCAAAAGAAAATGGGAAACAAAGAGGGACAGAGAACCAGCAATGCAGGCGGGAGACCAATGGGCAGGAAAGACGGAAAGGGAACAGCGCCCAAAAAGAAAACCATCCGAAATATCCATAAAAAGAAAAACTGAAGAAACATTACTTTTTATTTCTTTGTGAGAATTACGACCGCTACATGTAGCATGTGATTCAGAAAAAAAGCCGGAAGCACCTTT
Source organism: uncultured Clostridia bacterium (assembly GCA_958420075.1). Classification (GTDB taxonomy): domain Bacteria; phylum Bacillota; class Clostridia; order Lachnospirales; family Anaerotignaceae; genus Anaerotignum. The sequence goes on from CATZIM010000084.1 coordinate 4,928, forward strand.
TTTAGGGTTCCGGCTTTTTTTATTTTCTTGTGAAAAGTTCTGAAAGAAATTCCATTTTGTATTTTCTAACAAAACAGTTTTTTTTTTCACATTTATTTTCTGTTGTTAAATGATCATAACATCTTGTGGCATAAAAAATAAATCATCGGAATGCAGGAGAAACATAGCAGCATCGGCTTCTTGTTGTTTTGCGGGTGCTTCTACCCGGATGTTTTCCTCTGTTTTCAAAGTACCCGGTCCCGTTACAATCGCAATATAGCTTGCGAAGATACAGATGACACCGATAATAGCAGCTGCGATGAGAATCGGTTTCCAATTGGTTTTTTCTGATTCCTCAGATTCATCATAATCCTCGAAGTCTTCAAAGTCATCATAATCATCGTCATATTCTTCCTCAAAATCCTCATCATCTATGACATCTGATTCGATTGGTTCTGTACTGTAAGAAAGTTCCTGCAAATCAGGTTCTGGAAGTGCGGTTTCTTCTGGAAGTGTGGTTTCTTCTGGAAGTGTGGTTTCTTCGGTAAGAAAAGTTTCTTCCATTGGCCAGTCAGCAAAAAATTCGGAAGGAAAAGGGGTTCCATCCACGGGACAGAAGTTTTCTCTTTTCGAAATGATATGGCCGAAGGTAGGGCATTTGGGTATTTTTTTCCCACATTGCTCACAAAAGTTTGCATGTGCAGAAATTTCATGCTTACAGTAAGGGCAGTGCATAGTTTCTCTCCTTTATCATGTGCATCAGATTGGTGATGGTGTCATGCAGATGGTTTCTGAATTTTTATACAAAATGACCATGGTCGGATATTTGCTTTTGTTGCATTGCTTAAAAAAATATAAATTATAAATGGAATATACATACATTTTACAGGTTAATTCCAAGGTGTGCAATATACTTTTACAATTATTTAGAAAAAATTACTATTTCTGGGTTTTTAATGGGATTTGGTTCATTGAATGTAAAATAGTTATGAAAAAGAAAAAGCCGCCAAAAGGCGGCAAAGATTTTTGTTTTACGGTGCAAGTGCATCCACAGCGAAAGCCAGAATGATCATCAACAGGAAAATCCATACGTAGGCGAAAAATCCAATGGCAATATACCGAATTGCGCGATTGCGATGGCGGCATAGGGGAAAATAATATTGTATGCCTCTGTAATTCCCTAACCAAAGTGTCAGGGAGAAAAATATGATAAAGCTGATGATTTTGTAAGGAATCAACTGAATGCCAACAACATTGTCCGATTCCATAAAAAGACAGCCTATTACAAGACAGAAATACCAGATTGCAGCCCCGATCATATATCCTTTTTTTCTGCTGCGAAAACCCGGCAAGGCGTATCCTTGGTATTTTTCGGGGATTTGCAGCTGTTCCAATGTGAGGGGAGGCTTCTGTATTTTTTCAATGGCTTTTTGGAATGCAGCAACAGAATCATAACGGTTTTTGGGATCGATTTCAATGCATTTGGCAATGACACTGGAAAATTTCCCTGTATAGTTTGTTTCTGTTGGAAGGGCACCGGTGAGCATTTTGTTGAACAGAACCCCCAAGGCGTAAATATCAGCAGCAGGCGCAGAGGGAGAAAAACCATACTGTTCCGGAGCGGCATATCCAGCTGTACCAAAAAGGACGGTATCCTGAGAACGATCAGGATGATAGGACTTTGCAGAATTGAAATCCACCAGAACCAATCTGCCGTCATAAGTCAAAATCAGATTGGATGGTTTCAGATCACGATGAACCATGGGTGGATTCTGCTGGTGCAGCGGCTGTAAAATCCGACAGATACGCAGAATATAATCAGCGGCTTTTTCTTCAGAAAATGTACCTTCTTTGGCAAGAACTTCTTCCAGAGAATTACCGGAAATATATTCTTCGATGACGTATAAGGTATCACCTTCTTCGATGAGTTCTTCAATTTTGGGGGTGCCCGGGACGTTTTGAGTCATGAGGTATTGAAAAACCTGCAAATCGTAAATGGACAGCGCTTTTTTCACAAAAATTTTTCCACTTACCGTATGTTGTACCAGGCGGATATGATGGGCTGTGTTAATTTCAGCAATTTCTCTATAGAATGATAAACGCAGACGGGTTTGTAATTCCATAAGTTCACCTCAAAATGAATCCCTATTGTTTCAAAATGTGAAATGCAGTATAATTTTACTACAATGAACAGGCTTTTGTAAACAGGAGTGGAAATATGGAAGAAAAAAGCACATCGAAGTTGATGGAAATATTGAAACATACCAGGAAAGGGGAATTGGCAGCGCTGCAGGATGATTTGACAGTGCAATCTCATAGTTTTATTACCTATATGGATCAGTTGATTCAGCAAAGGAATCTGAAGCGGCAGGATATTTTTCAA
>CATZIM010000085.1 GCA_958420075.1 uncultured Clostridia bacterium
GGGCAGATGGAGCAGTACAACGTCAATACCTTTTTCCTTGCATAATGCAATGGATTTTTCTGTATATGCCAACGCGCTTTCGTCAAAAACAGCTGCTTCTCCCGTAGGTTCCATAAAGCCTTCAGGATAAGTCTGAGGAGAAATGTCCCGCAGATAGACATGGCCTTTTTTGAAGGAATGCTGCAAAAGCGGTCTTGGTTCCGCATCTGCCAGATTCACTTCTTTCCACCGTTCGTGGTAACGGAACAGAGGGAACACATAAGACAATGTAGTCTGGCGTTCATCCGCCGCTGTCACTTCCTGAATGATCTCCCATTTATAAGTAGAAAGTTTCATACCGTCCATAGCTCGGCGCATATCCCCTTCCTGTTCTGCATAGTCGTAAGACTGGAACAGGTTATCACAGACCAGCACCACAACTTCCGGATTCTGGTATTCCAAAGATTCCGCCAGAAGTCCATAGCTGACAGAAGGTGCCTGCAAAGCCGATGCTCTGGCATATCCTGTAAAACCGTGATCCTGATACATGAGCATAGAAGATACCCCACGCAAAAGTGGGCTGCTGCCGATGTAAAGCACATCCAAGCTATCTTTCGGTTCATCATAAAAAGCATGAATTTCGTTTGTTTCGTCGTCATCCCGGCGATACATCTGGGTAAACTGCCCAAACACCAGCACAAATACCAGACAGAAGGCAGAACAACGAGCAATGATATTGATTTTTTTACCCATATTCCTAGAACCCCCTGTAAATAAAGTCTGCCGCGTTATAGTTCAAACCGTAAACGCCGAAAATGATTAATGAAAATACTGCACACAGATACACTGCCCAGCGGAAATATAGATTCTGTTTTGCCAGTGTCTCCCGCACTTTGATACCGCATTCCTGCATGATGCTGACAGCCAGCAGCACCAGAGATGCCAATACCAGCACCCACAGGTCTTTGCTGTCCAGACCAAGCTGGAGCAAACCGCCGTTAAAGAGGATATCGGTATCCCAGTTCACAATCATAGAGTGCATCATGGAAACAGAAATACTGAAGCCTGCCGCTCTGGTGATGATTTTCCCCAAAGCTACCAGCACCAGTGTTCGCAGAATCTGGAACAGATGCCAGCTGAAACACTTAGTATTGATATGGAGTTTTTCTGCCAGATTCCGCAGAGGTTCTTCAAACAAAATCCCCAGTACGATGAGAGTACCATTGTAAAAACCAAAGGCAATGTATTTCCACTCTGCCCCATGCCAGATACCAATGAGGAAGAAGATAATAAACTGCGGAATCAGTACGGGCAGCATTTTGCCGATATAGTTGCCCAGCACCTGACGGCCTTTTTTCCCTACCTTTGTAAAGAATTTAGACAAAGACAAGGGGTAGAACACATAATCCCTAAACCATGCACCAAGGGTGATATGCCATCTGCGCCAGAAGTCAGGGATGCTTGTTGCCAGATAAGGACGTTCAAAGTTTTTCTCTAAGTCAACACCAAAAATCTGTGCCGCACCGGTGGCAATGTCAATACCGCCGGAGAAATCTCCATAAAGCTGGATGCAGTATACCAAAGCCGCTACAGCGACATAAGTTCCGCCGAATGTATCGGGGAATCCGAATACATTATCTACCAACACAGAAGCTCTGTCAGCAATGACCAATTTCTTAAACGCACCCCAAAGCATAAGCTGTACGCCAAATTTGGTACGCTCATAGGAAAAATCATTTCCTTCAAACAACTGTTTGGACAGATGCTGGAATCGTCCGATAGGCCCCTGCACAATGGTCGGGAAAAAGGAAATGAACAGTGCCAGTTTTCCGATATTCTTCTCCGGTGCCACTTTTTCTCTGTAAACATCGATGAGATAGCCCATGGTCTGGAAGGTATAGAATGAAATACCCAGAGGCAAAAGGAAATGGAACACGGGCAGTTCCACAGGTGCGGAAATCTTCGCGAATAACGCATTCAGGTTTTCGCTGACAAAGCCGGAATATTTCAGCACTGCCAAAATACCGAAGTTGAATACCAGTGTAGGTACCAAAACCCGGCGTTTTTTCTTCGTGAAATCCGCTTTCCATGCCTTTTTCGCATCTCTGTCTAATTCTGCCTTCACGGCATTATAAGCGGCTTTATTTTCCGCCGCCATGTTTCCTAATTTCGTTGTTGCGATGTATGTGCTGATGGTTGTGGCAAACAGGTATACAAAATATTTGACACCTGCAAAATAATAAAAGACATAATTAACCACCAAAAGCGTTACCCAACGGTAACGCTTCGGCGTTAAATAATATACAGCTACAGCCAACACCAGAAACATCACAAACTGCATAGATGTGAATGCCATAATGTTTCTCCCTGTGCCTGATTAGTCTTCCTGCAGTCTGGTTACCAGTGCCATGATTGCTTCAACGGAATTGAAGTTTTCGGGCACAATTTCATCCGCACCGATTTCAATGTCGTAAGCGTCGCACAGTTCGCCAACCAGTGTTACGATGTCAAAGGAATCCAGCTCGCCGCTGTCTACCAGTTCTTTGTTGTCCTCAAAGTCTACGTCAGGTCTGATTTCTGCCAAGATTTTCAATAAGCTTTCCATGTCACATTATCCTTTCTTCTCTTTTATCATTACCGGAGCGATTCTGCCATCAGGCAGAAAGCCCAGCATTTCATACATTCTCTGTGCTGACGGGTTATCCGTCCGCACCCACAGCTGACAACGCAGCGCGCTGTCCTTCACCTGCCAGATCCAGTGTCTCACCAGCATTTTGCCGATGCCCTTTCCTCTGGCTTCTTCTTTCACTGCCACCTGCCACAGAACAGAAACTTTCTTTTCCGGTCCAAAACGCAGGAAACCCAACATTTTGTCATCTTCCATGGCAACCAGCACTTCTTTTGCACGAATGGACGCCAGCAGTTCCTTTTTCTCCGGCAAAGCGGAGGTATAAGGCTCAAAGCTATTCGCCATGATTTCCAGAATCTCATCTGCCTGAGATTCCACGGCAAACTTTGCCTCACGGGTAGCGGAAATCCCTTCCTGCATAGGCATCATAAGCCGTTTGCGTTCCAGATAAGGTACAAATCCAACGGCCTCCCAAGCGGATGCCTTTGGTTCCTGTCCTTTCCGTTCCAAGCAAACCTGCTCCAATACCAACGGTTTGTCCATTTCCGGTACAGCCACTGGCAAAGTACCTTTATCCAGAAAGAAATAAAAATCATAATGTTCTTTCTTTTCAAAAATCAGGTAACAGCCATGTTCAAAACGCATAACCATCCATTTTTTCGCCACCGGCAGATATTCCTCCTCTGGCAGAAAGAAATTGGTCATTGCCCGTTTGCTGTGCCAAGCCCGCAAAAGTGCTTCTAAAGTTTTGGTATCAGGAATTTTCTTGAACATAATACTCCCTCAATCGCAATCTGTCAATTTTTCCGTTGAGTGTCTGAGGCAGAGATTCCATCTGAATCATCACATTGGGGAACATGTACTTGGGCACTTTATCTCTGAGTTTCTTCAGAATATAAGCCTGTGTGGCTTCTGCACCGCAGTAGAAAAGTACGATTTTCTGGGTATCATTGTCGTAAATGCAGGCGCCGTTTTCCACCAAGTCAATGGAAAGGACTGCTGTTTCGATTTCTCCCAGTTCGATACGATGTCCCATGTGCTTAATCTGATGGTCTTTTCTTGCAAGGAAAATGATTTCCCCATACTCGTTATATTTCGCAATATCGCCGGTTTTATAAATTTTTTCGGGATAGTAGGGATTCAGCGGATTCTGGATGAAGGCTTCTTCTGTCTTTTCGGGATTGTTGTAATATCCCAGTGCCAGACAGCGCCCTCTGACACAAACTTCTCCAGATTCTCCCGGTTCTGCCAGACGATTGTCTTTCAATAAGAAAATGTCTGTATTCCGGCAGGCATGTCCGATGGGCAAAGGCTCATCATCGGCAAATTCTCTGTCTACTATATAATACGTACAGTCTACCGTGGTTTCTGTAGGACCGTAAATATTGGCAAACATGGCATCTGGATAATGCCGCCGCCAGTAATTGAACTGTTTGGTTGGCATCGCTTCCCCTACAAACATGATTTTCTGCAAATAAGCCGGACGTACTTTTTCCAGAGCGTCTGTGTTTGCGATGATACACAAAGCGGAAGGTACCCAGTCAATGTAATTGATTTTCTTTTCTTCCAGATAAGGAAGCAGTTTTACAGGGAAAGAGAAAAGCATCTTTGGAATGATTTCCATTCTTGCCCCGGTTTTCAACACCGCATAAATATCTTTGACGGAAGAATCAAAGTAAAAAGGTGCCTGATTGCCGATGATTTCTTTTTCTGTAATGGAAAAAGTTTCTGTATACCATTCTGTCAGGTTTACAACAGCCTGATGGCTGATGACAACCCCTTTGGGCACACCTGTGGAACCGGAGGTAAACAGCGCATAAAGGGGATCTGTGTCGATGGCTTTCCGCCGCACTTCCGTCAGCGCTTCCTCATTCACATTTCCTTCTGGAATTTCTTCCAGCACCAGTGTTTCTCCTGTGTAGCCTAATGCTGCCGCCTGTTTTTTGCTCTTTTCATCAATGAGAAGCACCACAGGCTTCAATGTTTCAAATATGGAAAGAATCCGTTCTTTGGGCATGGTCACATCAATGGGGGTGTAAAAATTCCCGCTGTAAACACAGCCCAGAAATGCCGCGATCATATCAGGGGTTTTATCGGTCATCACTGCCATGGGCGCGTTTTTCACACCATAAGACAATAAAGCAGAACCGATTTCTTTTGCCCGCTGCACCAGCTGACCAAAAGTTTTTTCTTCCTTATCTGTAGCAAAAGCCACAGCGTCTGGCATGCGTTTTGCCGTTTCTTCCGCGTATTCCAAAATATTTCTGATCATTTCATTCCCTCAATTCTGATTCTCTGCACATTCCATAAATCAGCGCAGTCTCAAAAGAGTATAACACCATCAGAAAATCAAGTCAACAAAAGACCTTGCTTCCCTCTTGATTCTATCTGTTTTTTAAGAAAAACAGCCTTTTTCCCAGTCTGCTCTAGACAGCTTCATATCACAAAACTGCCATTCTTCTCCCATACAAGGATATATTTTCGGTTCTTTCCCATCCACTTCCTGAAAACCACAGGCTGTATAGCAGGCTTTCGCCCTTGGATTATTTTCAAAAACCCCCAGCGTCACCTGTTGAATATGGTCATAGGAAAAGGCAAGATTCAAAATTTCCTGCATCAGCTTTTTACCATACCCCTGACCGCGCAGATTTGTATCCAGAATGAGAAAGCCGATTCTTGCTGTTCCCGGTTCTTCCTTTAAAAAGCGCATAGTCAAATGGGCAAAAATCCCCTGTTCATGAAAAGCCGTCAGCACATGATAATCTGTATCTATGCTTTCTTTTTCATAATACTGCCGCAGATTTTCTGGTGTAATGGGATAGGTTCCCAAAAACCCCGCACACCATTGATAAAACACCAGCGGACTGTCCACCCATGAAATGATTTTTTCCGCGTCTTCCGGTTGAAAAGCTCTCAACTGTATCATGTCATCCCTCCTTTTCCTTCTTCAGGCAAAATACACAATGAAACATTTGATTTCATCATAGCACGGAAACATTCCCTGTGACAATCTTCTCTATAAAAAAGAAGCCTTATACACGGGGATGTATAAGACTTCTTGGAATTGTATCATTATTGCTCTGTCTCTCGCATGGTCAGTGAAAAAGACTTTGCACAAACAATACCGATGATTTCTATCGGTATTGAGTATACCATACCGAAAAGCAGAAAACAATCTTTTTTTCTTTAAATGCTTTCCAGCGCCTGTGTCAGATCCGCAATAATATCATCCACATGCTCAATACCAACAGAAAGTCAGACCAGATCGGGACCTACACCAGCCGCTACCAGTTCTGTGTCTGTCATCTGACGGTGTGTGGAAGACGCAGGATGCAGGATACAGGTTCTTGCGTCAGCCACATGTGTAGCAATGATGATCCGTTCCAGTTTTGCCATAAAGGCTTCTGCTGCTTTTCTGCCGCCTTTCACGCCGAAAGAAATAACGCCGCAGGTACCGTTAGGCATATATTTCTTTGCCCGTTCATAATATTTGTTACCTTCCAGACCTGCGTAATTTACCCATGTGATTTTTTCATGGCTGTTCAGGAATTCAGCCACTTTCTGGGCATTCTGGCAATGACGTTCCATACGCAGTGCCAGAGTTTCCAGTCCCAGATTCAGCAGATAAGCATTCATAGGTGCAGGTGTGGAGCCCAAATCACGCATAAGCTGTGCTGTTGCTTTTGTGATATAAGCGCCTTCTTTGCCAAAGCGTTCTGCATAGGTGATACCGTGGTAAGAATCGTCTGGTGTTGTCAGACCGGGGAATTTATCTGCATGTACCTGCCAGTCAAAATTGCCGGAGTCTACAATACAGCCGCCTACGGTTGCATCATGACCATCCATATATTTTGTAGTGGAATGGGTTACAATGTCAGCTCCCCATTCAAAAGGACGGCAGTTGATGGGAGTAGCAAACGTATTGTCCACAATCAAAGGAACACCATGGGCATGCGCTGCTTTTGCGAAACGTTCAATATCCAAAATCACCAGTGCGGGATTGGCAATGGTTTCCCCAAATACCGCTTTGGTATTAGGCTGGAAAGCCGCTTCCAGTTCTTCATCAGAACAATCAGGATCAACAAATGTAAAGGAGATACCCATTTTTTTCATAGTAACAGCAAAGAGATTATAGGTACCGCCATATACAGTGGAAGACGCTACCACATGATCCCCAGCCTGACACAGGTTAAACACAGCATAGAAGTTCGCCGCCTGACCGGAAGAAGTCAGCATTGCCGCTGTACCGCCTTCCAGCGCACAAATTTTCTTTGCTACCCAATCGCTGGTGGGATTCTGCAAACGTGTATAAAAATACCCTTCCGCTTCCAGATCGAACAGCTTACCCATTTCTTCACTGCTGTCATACTTAAATGTAGTGCTCTGAACGATGGGCAGCAGTCTGGAC
>CATZIM010000086.1 GCA_958420075.1 uncultured Clostridia bacterium
AAAAGATTCTGCAGTATGCAGTTATTCTGCTTGGTTTCGGACTGAATCTGTCTGAGATTGCAATGGTTGGCGCAACTTCTTTGCCCATCATCGTATCCACTATTGCCACATCCCTCATCGTATCTTATGTCCTGCATCGCTTGATGCATATGGATGAAAACAGCTCCATCCTCATCGGCGTTGGTTCCTCCATCTGCGGCGGTTCTGCCATTGCAGCAACAGCCCCTGTTATTGACGCCAACGACGAAGAAATCGCACAGGCAATTTCCGTTATCTTCCTGTTCAACGTACTGGCTGCCCTGATCTTCCCCTCTCTGGGCGGTGCACTTGGCCTGACAAACGAAGGCTTTGGACTTTTTGCAGGAACTGCTGTCAACGATACTTCTTCCGTAACTGCAGCAGCTGCTGCATGGGATGGCATGCACCCCGGTGCAAACACATTGGAAATTGCAACCATTGTAAAACTCACTCGTACACTGGCAATCATTCCTATCACACTGTTCTTGGCAGTATATAAAGCAAGAAGCAAAAAAACAGAGGCTTATGGCGGTTCTTATGAATTGAAAAAGATCTTCCCCTTCTTCATTCTCTTCTTCGTCCTTGCCTCCATCATCACTACTCTATGCACCATGGGCGGCGTAGACAGCAGTGTTTTCAATCCTTTGAAAACATTATCCAAATTCTTTATCGTCATGGCAATGATGGCCATCGGTTTCAACACCGATATCGTAAAACTTGTAAAATCCGGCGGAAAACCCATCTTCATGGGTCTGTGCTGCTGGATCTGCATCTCCCTGGTAAGTCTGGGAATGCAGATGGCTTTAGGCTTACACTAATCCCTCTTATTCTCCTATTAAATAAAAAAGAAAGATTCCGGCAAATTGTCGGAATCTTTCTTTTTTTATAAAATAATACAAATCAGTCCGCCGCTGCCTTCATTGACGATCTTTTGCAGGGTTTCCTGTAATTTCATCTGGGCATCTTCTGGCATACGATAAATTTTATTCTGCATGCCGTCATTGACCATAGCACTCAATGTCCGTCCAAAGATATTCAAATCCCAGATTTTTTCCGGTTCTGATTCATAATCTGCAATGAGTTTATCAATAAATTCATGGGATTGTTCTTCATTGCCAATGATAGGAGAAACTTCTGTTTCCACATCTGCTTTGATCATATGGATGGATTCCCCTTTGGCACGGAGTTTGATGCCATAACGATTGCCCTGTTTAAACACTTCCGGTTTTTCCAGTGTAATTTCCTCAAATGCAGGTGTCACCACGCCATAACCTTTCTGTCGTACATCTCCCAATGCGCCGGAAATCTTATCATATTCCTTTTTCACCTGAGAAAGGAGCTTGATAGTTTCCACCAGCGAATAATCATTTTCAATGGGCAAATCCACCGTTTCACTGAGGATTTCATAAAACAATCCATCGCAGAAATTCAATCCAATATCTGCCGCCCCTTCTCCCGGCAGCATATGTTCTGTGTGGGCATTTTTCAAATGCTCTGCTTCAGACAACCCTGTCAATGCCGGCTCCACATCTTCCAGACGATCTGTCTGCGACATAAGCTTTTTCAGTGCTTCTATCATTTCCTGTTTCAGCCAATGGTCATCTTCCAGTGTTTCCACCCATCCAGGACAATAAAAACGCAGTTCTTTCAAAGGGAAACGGTAGAGGATTTTTTCCAGAATATTGCGAATATCCTCTGCTTTCAGCTGGGCAACATTCACCGCCAGCACTGGCACACCATACTGTTCTTCCATTTCTTCCCGCAGGCTGCGCGCTTCTTCTCCATAAGGCATGGCAGTATTCAGCAGTACCACGAAAGGTTTTCCCATTGCCTGCAATTCCTTGATGACACGGGCTTCTGCTTCCAGATATTTTTCCCGATCCAATTCTGTCACACTGCCATCTGTGGTCACCACAATGCCTACGGTAGAATGGTCTGTAATGACTTTTTTCGTTCCCGCTTCTGCCGCTTCCACAAAGGGCATGGGTTCTTCAGACCATGGGGTATGTACCATACGGGGCATTTCCCCATCCATATGCCCTTCCGCTTCTGGTACCAGATAGCCTACGCAGTCAATCATCCGCACCCGAAAATCTGTATTCTCTCCCAGAGAAATTTCCACTGCTTCATTGGGCACAAATTTGGGCTCTGTGGTCATGATGGTTCTGCCGGAAGCAGACTGGGGCAATTCATCCTTCGCCCGTTCCCGAATATAATTGTTTTCGATGTTCGGCAGCACCAGCAAATCCATAAATCGTTTGATAAATGTGGATTTTCCTGTACGCACAGGCCCAACTACACCAATATAAATGTCACCATTTGTTCTTTCCGCAATGTCGCGATAAATATCATAAGCTCCCATTTTCTTCCCTCCTGTAAAATCGTATCCATACAATACAATTTATGGAGTGGAAATGCAGAATAGAACCATTGGGTCTATTTTGTTTTTTCTAAAACCATTGCTCTTGCAAACAGTTCCCCAGAAAACAGATTGCTGACCATTTTCACCATGGGCGTGGGGTCTTTTTCCATATCACTCTTCGCCCAGTCCAATACTCCGCCGGTCAGTCCATAGGCATAAAATCTGGAAATCCATTTTAATTCTTGTTGGGAAAAATTTCTGGATGGATTGGATTCCACAAGCATTTTCTTTGCCAGATTTTCGTAAAACTCCATCAAACATTCTATGAAACTGTTCTGGCCATGAAATCGCAGGATGTTCACATAAAATTTCCGGTTCTCCTGCATATAATGACACAACGCCAGCAAACCTTCTTCCCAATGGTTTATGGAAAAAGATTCCTCTAAAATGGGTGTGATTTCCGTATAAAAAATCCAATGGATCACATCAAATTTATCTTTGAAATGATAATAAAAAGTATTTCTGCTGATCTGACACTGTTTGCAGATTTCTCCCACAGAAATCTCCCCAAAAGAAACAGTTTCCAGCAATTTCTTAACACCTTTTGCAATCATGCACTTTGTTCTTGTTGACTTTGGCATAGAACTCCCCCTTTCTTTTTTGATATTATTTTATCATTCTTATGTCCACTAATCAATGTAAAATGACCACATAACTTTATCTCTTTGGCTTATCTTCTTTTTGAAAAAACATATAGAAACATGCTGTCCACAAAGACAACAAAACATTGTTTTTGTATAAATTTAGGACAAAAACCCAAAAGTGTCCAATGAAAATAATTTCCTTTTTGATATACTGTAAAAAAAGATAGATAGAAAAATAACAAATGCAACCGCAAAAGAAAAGAGGTTATCCGTTATGCGTATTACAGAAAAAGCAAAAAATGCCGCTTTACAGGCTGCCATTGGGCAGGGTCTGCATTATCTGGAAAAAGATCCCGAAACAAATATCCCCAAACTGATGCATTTGATTGATAAATTATCACCTGACGACTGGTACCGTGCTCAGAGGGATGCTTTCCGCAATGTCATCGAATCCAAAAACCATTGGTATGACCTGATTTTGAAAGTATATGATCTGGATGCCGGCGTACGGCAGACATTTTTCCAAAACTTTATTATGAATGCCGCTCTTTTGGGCAGTGCAACACAGGAAGAAGTTTCTGAACGGGAAGACTGCAATGTGCCTTGGGCAATCCTGTTAGACCCCACATCTGCCTGCAACATGCACTGTATCGGATGCTGGGCTGCGGAATACGGCAACCGCTTGAATCTGACTTTCGACGAATTGGACAGCATCGTTACCCAGGGGAAAGAATTAGGTACTCATATGTATATCTTTACTGGCGGAGAACCTTTGGTACGTAAAAAAGACGTCATTGCCCTTTGTGAAAAACATTCCGATTGTGAATTCCTTTCTTTCACAAACGGCACCCTCATTGACGAAGCATTCTGTCAGGATATGCTGCGGGTGAAAAACTTTGTACCTGCCATCAGCCTGGAAGGCTTCTCTGAAGCTAATGACAGCCGCAGAGGCGAAGGTACTTTTGAAAAAGTCAAAGCCGCTATGGCATTGCTGAAATCTCACAAACTGCCTTTCGGCATTTCTACTTGCTACACCAGCAAGAACTACAACGATATTTGCAGTGAAGAGTTTTACGATATGATTATCGAAGCAGGTGCCCTTTTTGTATGGTTCTTCCATTACATGCCCGTGGGCAGCGGCGCTGTGCCTGAGCTTCTGCCCACACCGGAACAACGTGCAGAAGTTTACCATCGTATTCGGAATTTCCGCCAGAGCAAACCCATTTTTGCCATGGATTTCCAGAACGATGGTCAGTATGTAGGCGGCTGTATTGCCGGCGGACGGCGTTATATGCACATCAACGCCAGAGGCGATGTGGAACCTTGCGTATTCATTCATTATTCCAACTGCAACATCCGCAACTGCACATTGCTGGAAGCTCTGAAATCCCCTATTTTCATGGCTTACCACAGACAGCAGCCATTTAACGAAAATATGCTCCAGCCTTGTCCTATGCTGGAAAATCCCGAAAAACTCCGTGCCATTGTCAAAGAAACCGGCGCTGTATCCACTGACTATGAATCCCCCGAAGATGTGGATACCCTGTGTGACCGCACAACGCCTTATGCAAAGAACTGGCAGCCCACTGCCGATGCTTTGTGGAAAGCACAGTGTGAAACATGTGCCCATCACAATGATTGTAAATAACCCCTACTGGCTCTATTTTTGGTGCCATTTTACAAACAGCGAAGAATCAGCCATGATTTTTCGCTGTTTTCTTATATTTTAAAGGAAATGCGGACTTGTACTCTTTTTCACTTTCCTTTATAATGTAATGCGATATGAAAAGAAAGGAGTCCTGCCCTTTGCAGACAACAGCTTTGGAAGAAAAAATCAAACAACTTTCCGCAGATTATATTTATGAACAGGCAGTCGGCAGTTTGCTGCTGATGCTCATGAGCGCCATGGAAGATGTGGAAAAAGGCGATGCGCCTTTGCCTTACACCATACATGAAGATTTGCTGGCTATCAAAAAAGACATCCGTTCCTACCTTCTGTCTCTGGAAGATATTCTGGAAGGCGAACAGGAAGACCGGGCAGCTGCTTTGGAAGCCTGCATGGCAAAAAAAGAAGAACTGTTATCCATCTATGAAACTGTTTACAGCTACTTCTCTCAGTGGAATCTCTACTCCACACTGGTCAGCGATCAGGTTGCCCTGCGCAAATACAAAGAAGAAGGCATCGAAGTAGAAAAAATCGACTGGTCTTTGTTCTTTGCGGACTGCCACGCTTTCATGGAAAGCGGCAACAACCTGCTGGAACAGAAAAACTACATGGGTCAGATTTTGAAATGCCTGCCTTTGCATATGGCACGTGATAAATATTACGACACCATCACCCAGAGTCTGGAAGCAGCCTTTGCAGGTGAAAGCAAAGAATTTATCGAAAAATCTCTGCGTGCTTTTGAAGGCTTCTGCTGCCCCGAAACCAATCCCCTCTATGGCAAATACTTCGGTGAAGTTGCCACATGGCTGGGCGAAAAACGGATGCTCATGCCTCATAAAATGGAAGATGAGGAACTGAGCAATCTTTACGAAGATTTGAAAGTGGTTCTGGAAAGCCTGCAGGATGTGGAAGAATATTTCTCCTGTATCCTTCATGACCTGAACTCTCTGATTCTGCTGTTCTACCTGACATACAGCTTTACAGACCTGACAGAAAGCAACGCTACATACAGCGATCTGTATCATACCGTCTGCGAATTTTTGACAGGCGAACTGGACGAAACCGAACGGGAAGCTTATCTGGATACACTGAACGAACAGCTGGAACAGGCTGTAGAACCTGTTATCGACAAGGCAAACGCCCTCGGCAAAGAAGAATACGAACTGCTGCAGAAGGTGAATACATTTGCTGACTTTGCAGAAGATACCCAGAAAGTCCTTATGACAGAAGATTTCATTCGGGAATGCTTCTTCGGCGATCTCAATGACGAATTGTTCCAGTTCCATCTGCCGGAAGATCTGCCTGTAGCTACAGAAGAAGAAAAGAAAGCACTGTTCGCTGATTTTATCCAGAAAACACGCAGCTCTCTGGAAACACTGCCTGTGCAGACAAGAAAAATCGCAATGCAGACTTTGATGGGCGCACTGCCCCCTATTTACAGTGTATCTGAAGTCATGGAAATGGTTACAAATGCCATCGACTCCGCTTCTTCTCTGGAACAGAAAGCGCTGATCGTAGACAAAGTGGGTATGGTATTCCAGGATAACCACTATCAGTCCCTGACAGAACATGCTCATGAACATCATCATGATCACGACTGCGGATGCGGACATGACCATGAACATCATCATCATGACCATGATTGTGGATGCGGACATGACCACCACGAACATCATCACCATGACCATGATTGCGGATGCGGACATGACCACCATCATGACCACCACTGATACAAAGGAGGAAAACTATGAAATTTGTATTCAATCACTATAATTACAACGTTCTGGATCTGGAAAAAAGCATGGCTTTCTACGAAGCGGCTCTAGGTCTGAAAGAAGTACGCCGGAAAGAAGCGCCTGACGGCAGCTGGAAACTGGTTTATCTGGGCGATGGCGTGACAGATTTTCAGCTGGAACTGACATGGCTTCGTGACAGAAAAGAACCTTATAACCTGGGTGAAAACGAATTCCATCTGGCTTTCACTGTTGCCGATTACGACGCCGCCCACGAAAAACACAAAGAAATGGGCTGCATCTGTTTTGAAAATCCAGAAATGGGCATCTATTTCATCAATGACCCTGACAATTACTGGCTGGAAATCGTTCCAGAAAACAAATAATATTGATCTGAAGCAGCAAAAAGGCAGTTAATTCCAGACTGCCTTTTTTGTTTGAAAAGAAATACAAAATTTTTCATTGACAAAGCCTCTCCTTTTGTGTATACTTATCTTCGTTGGTGCGGGTCACTAGCTCAGTTGGTAGAGCACTGGACTTTTAATCCAGGTGTCTCGGGTT
>CATZIM010000087.1 GCA_958420075.1 uncultured Clostridia bacterium
CTCCTTTCGCTTCAATGAAACGGTATCCGGCAGACTTCTGGAGCCGGTTCATGATGGCCAGCCCTTCCCCTTCCAGAGGGAATACTTCCGCGTATACCGTATCTGCTTCCAAGAAATCGAATTTGCGCAATACTTTGAACAGGTTGGCGCCCACTTCCTCCAGATTTTCCCGACTGCCTACAGACAGAACGATATCCGCTGTATAGCCGTCTTTGGATTCTTCTGTGGCAAGAACGCCGACTTTTTTTCCTGCTGCTTTTTCCTGTGCCGTCAGGGCATTGATCTTCGCCTGTACCCCTTCTCCCCGTACCAGATACACTTCCGCTCTAGGGGAATAATGGGTGTACTTCATGCCGGGGGCTTTGGGACGCAGTCCTTCCTGTGGTTTCTGCAAAATGGCAGGATCTACAGTCACTTCGCCCACAAAAGGCTCCATCATTTCCTTTGTGATGGCACCAGGACGGAGAATCATCGGGGGTGTTACGGAAACGTCTACAATAGTGGATTCCAGTCCCCATTCTGCCGCACCGCCATCGAGAATCATATCAATCTTCCCATCCAGATCGAAAGCCACATGGGACGCCCTTGTGGGGCTGGGCTTGCCGGATGCGTTGGCACTGGGCGCCGCAATGGGCAGACCTGCCGCACGGATCAGCGCCATGGCAACAGGATGAGACGGAAAGCGCACCGCTACCGTATCCAGTCCGCCAGTGACGGAATCAGGCACAATATCCGTTTTGGGAAAGATCATGGTCAATGGACCCGGCCAGAAAGCATCCATAAGTTTCTGCGCCGCCGCAGGAATCTCCCGCACAATGGGACGCAATTCACTGATTTGGGAGATATGCAGGATCAAAGGATTGTCGGAAGGACGACCTTTTGCCAGATAAATGCCTTTGCAGGCTTCACCGTCCAGACCGTTGCCCCCCAAACCATAAACGGTTTCCGTAGGGAAAGCAACCAGACCGCCTCTTTTGAGGATTTCCGCTCCTTCGGCGATGACGTCTGCATCGGGCTGCAGGGGGTCAACCTTGCGCAAAATGGTTTTCATATGCTTACAGGTTTGCTCCGCAGCATTTTTTGTATTTTTTGCCGCTGCCGCAAGGGCAAGGGTCATTGCGTCCGATTTTTTCGCCTTTGACGATGGTTCTGGAGCGTTTCTGTTCCAGTGTCAGACGTTTTCTTGTGTCTGCGTCAAAGATGCCGTCCCACTGGGGCAGCTGATACAGGTGTTCTGCATGGTATTCTACCATTTTCTTGAACAGACGTTCAAAGTCGATGTCCAGTACAATGGCTGTATCTTCTTCCAGTGTTGTCATTTCGTAAGGTGTAGGCAGTACATCGTTGATGCCGTCCACGAAAGCCACGATTTCTTCTGCTGTCATGGAGAAACGTTCTGCCAGTTCTTTTACTGTGCCTTCCAGCTTTGTCACCTTATTTGCCAGAATATATTCATAGATGTGCTGTTCCTTGGGCAGGTATTCATCCCAAATCGCATCCACACTTCTGCCTTCTTTGGAAAATGCTTTTTCCATCCAGCTTTCATACAAACTCATATCATTTCTCTCCTTTAACTTTATCATCCATTCTTTCGCAAAAAACTTGCTCTTTGCAATCATAATATAATTTGGCCCGATTTGCAACAAAAAATAGCAATTCCGCCTTGCTGCCCCCCAAAAATCCGTAAAAAAACACAGGTACACTGTAAGGGGCATCTTCAGAAGAAAACAAAAAAAGCTGAAATTCTTATCATAACAGAGGATTTCAGCTTTCTTATTTTATAGAGATATTGGATATGTTTTCTTCTGAAGACAGCCGTCGCAATTCCCCTTAAGAAATCAAGAAAAAAAGCAATGTTTTCTTAAGGAGAATTTGCTTAAGCATCCTGTGTTTTTTCGGTCATACTGCCGCAGCAGCCAATTCTCTTTCGGAAAGAAGGCAGGTGCCCGGCGGCAAAAGTGCCGCAATCCGCTCCAGCAATTCTTTCCAGATGGATTTTTTCTCTTTTTTCACTGGCGGCTCCAACAGCACGCCTGTAATGTCTTTTTCTCTGGCAAAGCGGCTGATGTAAGCTGCCACGTCCTGCTCACAGCACAGGCAGACCTGGCCGCCCAGCCGGCATCCATAATCTGCCAGCCGCTGCATTTCGTACATTTCTCCGCTTTCCAATATATTTTCGCCCTGCGCTACATGCAAGATGTATAATTCCCCGTTGCCTGCCTCTGCGGCATCTTTGGCCAGTTCCATGAATCTTTTGGATTCTTTCCCGGCTGTTACCAGCACCAGTATGTTTTCTTTTTTTGTTTTCATGAAGGTTGCCTCCTTAAATCATTCGCCAGTTTCCCTGTATGGCGAAATTTTGTTTTTCAAAAGCTACCATACACTCCATGCTTATCATAACCCATAAATCTTAGAAAACAGTGGGCATTTCTCTTAATTCTTTCTTACAAAACAAAAGAGAGGACTGGCTTTTGCCACATCCTCTCTGCTTTTGTTCTTATTTTTCTGTCTGGGTATCTTCCTGGAAAGATTCGTCATCCAACTGGTTCTGTGCATCACCGTCTTCCAGCACATTTTCTGTGTCATCTGTCAGATCTTCTGCAGGCATGTGTGTCACGGAAGCAACGCCATTTTCCAGTGTAAATGTAATGGTGTCACCATCTTCCAGCACAACATTTTCCCAGATCTGTTCTGTGCCGTCTGTAAATGTCATCTGTACCTGCCAGCCGTTTTCTACCACAGGTACCATGCCGTTTAAGGTAACAGGGACAGAAAAACCGTTTTTCCATTCGGATTCCTTCAGCATATTATCTGTCCAGTCATCCTCCTCTGTGGGGCGGATTTTCAAAGCAGATGCGCCTTCCCCCGTTTCATTGATGAAAGTCATGTTGTAGGAAACTTCCTGCTGGGGCACTTCTTCTTTCCCGCAGCCGGCAAAAGCCGCAACAGCACACATCAATGTCAATACCAAAACCAGTTTCTTTCTCATATTCCAAATCCTCATTTCTATCTTTCTTTATTCTGCTGTGTAGGGTTCAAATGTGATGCTGTTGATGATCACATCTTCCAGTGGTTTGGAATTTTCATCTACATCCACAGCAGCGATGGCATCCACTACATCCATTCCTTCAATGACCTGACCGAAAATGGTGTAAGCGTTGCCGTAAACATATTCCAGATGCACTGCACCGCCATGTTCCCGATAATAGTCCATAACACTGTCGGGATAAAGCTGGCTCAATGTATAAAATTCATCGCCGATGGTCACGCCCATTTCTTCTTCGTTGTTGTCACGGGCATCTTCCAGTGTTTTCAGATAATCTTCTGTCACAGTTTTTGCCTGCACGATGAAAAACTGGCTGCCGTTGGTGTTAGGGCCTTTGTTTGCCATGGCAACAGCGCCGTTATAAAAATGCAGGTTCGGGGAAACTTCATCCTCGAAGTCTTCTCCCCAGCAGCTTTCACCGCCGCTGCCTGTGCCTGTAGGGTCACCGGTCTGAATCATAAAGTCCTCAATGACACGATGGAATGTCAATCCGTCATAGTAGCCGTCCTTTGCCAGTGTTTTGAAGTTTTCCACTGCCTTAGGCGCTTCTTCGGGGAAGAAACGCATTTTCACCACACCTTTGGAGGTGTCGATGACAGCGATTTCCTCGCCTTCCTCGGGCATCTGTGCCTGCAGATTCACATATTCCCCCGTGGCTTCTGTATCGGTTTCCGCCTGTGCTTCACTGCTGCATCCTGCCGCTGTAAACATCAGAAGTCCTGCCAGAATCAAACTGATATATTTTTTCATCATTGTTTTCCTCCTGCCTGCTTTTTTTCATCTCATACATGAGAAATATTGTATTACACGCAAAAAGTCTGTGTCAATTTGTTTTTCTTAAATCTTTATTAAAATTGGCGGATCAGCGCCATGACTGCTTCCACGCCGTTATTCTGGGTGCTCTTTTCCATGGCTGCAATATAGGTTTCCCTGTTTGCATAAAGTTCACGCACTTTTGCTTCCATAGTTTCCGCTGTCAGTTCTTCTTCCGGCAGTACCATGGCAAAGCCCTGTTTTTCGTAGGACGCAGCATTCAGAATCTGGTCGCCGCGGCTTGCTTTCGCAGAAAGAGGAATCAGCAAATGGGGCTTTTTCAGCGCCAAAAACTCGGAGATAGAGTTGCTGCCTGCACGAGCGATGATGACATCTGTTGCCGCGAACAGATCTGCCAGCTCATCGGTGACATATTCAAACTGGCGGTATCCCTTTGTGCCTTCCAGACTTTCTTCCTTATGGCCTTTGCCGCAAAGATGGATGATGTCAAAATCCTTCAGCAAAGAAGGCAGGCTTTCCCGCAGAGCGTCGTTGAGCTTCACTGCCCCCAGAGAGCCGCCCATCTGCAGCAGAACAGGCTTTGTGCCGTCAAAACCACAGATTTCCAGACCTTTCTGTCTGTCTCCTTTGAACAGTTCCGCACGGATAGGTGTGCCTGTGTGTATGCCTTTTTCCTTGGGAACATATTTCAGTGTTTCCGGGAATGTGGTGCAGACTGTTTTTGCAAAAGGCATGGCAATTTTGTTTGCCAGACCCGGTGTAATATCAGATTCGTGAATGATAACGGGAATTTTGTTTTTCTTTGCCCCCAGTACCACAGGCACTGCCACAAAGCCGCCTTTGGAAAATACCAGATCCGGTTTCAGTTTTTTCAGCAGTTTGGTGGCTTCGCTGACGCCTTTTACCACACGGAACATATCCGTGATATTCTGTCTGGACAGATAACGGCGCAGTTTCCCTGTAGGGATACTGTAATAAGGCACGCCTTCCGCTTCAATGAGTTTCTTTTCAATGCCGTTTTCGGAGCCGATATACAAAACCTCCCAGCCTTCCTGCCGCAGCAAAGGCAGGATCGCCAGATTGGGCGTCACATGACCCGCTGTGCCGCCGCCTGTCAATACAATTCGTTTCATAGAGAATTCACCCCTGTAATATACTATTTTTCACTGTTTCCTATCATAACAGAAAAAATGGGCAACTGCCAGAAGATTTCTGTTTTTTCTGAAAAAAAGCCGATTTTATGCAAGTCCCACCTTTTTGCCGCATAGATATGATAGAAAAAAGCAAAGGAGACTGACAAACATGTACCCATATAATCGCAATACCCATTATTTCCAGCGGCAGAGCCTGACAGCACGGGAAGCCAAAGACCCTGCCATTGCAGAACTGGCAGAGGACGACCGCCTTCTTGCCCTGCTGAAAGTTGCCGCAGAGGAAACATCCCAGCTTGCCAACCGTTACCGCCGCTTGCTGACGGAAGCCCCTGTGCTCTCCCCTTCTGCCGATATGCTCAAATCCATGTATCTGGATGAGAAAAAGCATCTGAAAAACCTCCGGGAAGCCCTGTTTCTCATCACCGGCGAAACACCGGAAACCCCTGACGAAAGCCAGACCCCTTCCACACTGGAAGTCATCGACCCCAAAACCTATCTGGAGGAAACCCTTATGCAGGAACTGGATGCGGCGGATTTCTACCGGAATTTCTTTCTGGCAGTGCCCGATGGTGCCCTTCGTGACCTGTTTTTCGAGATTCTCACAGATAAGCAAAGTCACGCCAACGCATTGACCTATCTGTTCAGCAAATATTTTTGAACAAAAATCTGTGCAATCTTCTTCCTTTCGTGCTATACTGATAGCAAATCACATACGAAAGGATGAATACTTATGAGCGACTGTATTTTCTGTAAAATCGTGTCGGGGGAATTTGGCTCCGCCACTATATATGAAAACGATGAATTTAAGGTAATTCTGGACCGTTTTCCTGCCAACGAAGGCCATGTGCTGATTCTGGTGAAGGAACACGTTGCCAATATCTT
Organism: uncultured Clostridia bacterium; assembly: GCA_958420075.1. GTDB lineage: Bacteria > Bacillota > Clostridia > Lachnospirales > Anaerotignaceae > Anaerotignum. Next base: position 5,857 of record CATZIM010000087.1, read on the forward strand.
TGAAATCGATCCGGACAAAGCCGGCAGACTGTTCCGTCTGGCTGCCATCATCGCCAGAGAAATGAAAGAAAGACTGGGCTTTGACCACATGAACGTCATGCAGAACAACGGCACCGTTGCCGGTCAGACTGTATTCCATTTCCATCTGCACCTGATTCCTCGTTATGAAAACGACGGCATCACCATTGCATACAAACCCATGGATCTGACAGACGAACAGATCGAAGACATGCGCAAAAAACTGGAAATGAGCCTGTAAACAGACACAAAATCCCCTTTCTTTTGAAAGGGGATTTTTTCATACCTTTTTTGCGAAAAATTCACCAACAGACCCTAGAACTTCTGCACAAAACCTGCTTTTCGCCCCCTGCGCATCCTTCACAAAAATGTGTTTTTGTCCCATTTCGCCTTTGATTTTGGGCAAAAAACAGTGATACACTGAATACGAAGGGTTTTTCTGGGAAATCCTAAAAACAGCACAGGAAAAGCGAAAGGAGTGTTTTCATGTATCGAAAAGATCAGTTGGTTTTTTATGGCAATACAGGCGTATGCCGCGTGGCAGACGTTGCGCCCCTTCCCCAGCAAAAGGATGACCGCCTATACTACACCCTGATTCCGCTTTTCTCCCCCTTTTCCGAAACCATCCACGTTTCCGTTTCCACCCGGGCATTCATGCGTCCCGTCATTTCGGCCGCCGAGGCAAAAAGCTATCTGGACAACATCAGCGACATTTCGGCAGAGCCTTTCCGCAGCCGGGACCACAAAGAAACTGCCAATCACTACAGCGAAATGCTGAACACCCACGACTGTATGCAGTATTTACAGCTGATGAAATCTCTTTATCAGAAAATCGAAGAAAATGCCCGTGTGGGAAAACACATTTCTCAAACAGAACAGCGGTATCTGAAACAGGCGGAATGCCTTCTTTATGGGGAACTGGCGGCAGCTCTTGGCAAAGAGCCGGGAGAAATCCGCACGGAAGTACAGCAGCGTTTTGCAGAAGAAAAGCAACTGGCGTAAAAAAAGACCATCGTTTCTACGATGGTCTTTTTTCTGGATGCGGATGACAGGACTTGAACCTGCACGGACGTAATGTCCACTAGAACCTGAA
>CATZIM010000088.1 GCA_958420075.1 uncultured Clostridia bacterium
ACAGTACTTGTTCCTTTGAATAGCCAAACTCCATAATTTGTTTCCTCCTTAAAAACAATTTTTGATCGTCATAAAATGTCTTTCTGACATACAGCGGGGTATTTCTGCATGCCGCTGGTATCAATTATACTTGATAAATCAAGGCTTTTCCAGCATGTATCTAAAAAAATACATCGTTTCCATCAATAAAAACTTTTGTCTTTCAGTGGTTGTACAAACAGGGGACGATAGATCAGATTCCGTCCTCTGCGCACACTTTCCATGAGAGAAATTGCCTTCACCTGCACGGTAAGGTTTTCCAGTTTTACCTGTTTTTGCACATCGGCAAACCCACGATACGGTTCTACCTCACGTCCCAATGTGATATGAGGGCTCAAACCTTTTTTCTCTCTGGCAAATCCCTGTTTGCCCAAAGAGATTTCCAGCTGCTGAAACAGCCGCTGAAGGGGTGCGCTTTTTTCCACACCTGCCCACAGGATACCTTCCCGTCCTCTTGGAAAGAATCCCAATCGATCCAGCTTCAGTTCAAAGGGGCGATTCCGTCTGGTGGTTTCCATCATGGCCTGTACCACATCGTCTACTTCTTCCGGTCTGATTTCCCCCAGAAAATGCAGGGTCAGATGGAAATTTTCCTTAGGCGTATAATTCCCCTTGCGGCAAAGTTCTGCCGCCTGCTGCTGTGCCCCTTCCAGGGCGTCCTTCACTTCTTCTTCCAGTTCAATGGCAATAAATGTCCGCATGTTTCCTCCTTTCTGTAAAAAAGGACGGCGAGGTCCCTTCTTTTGGAAAGAGCCGTGCCGTCCCTTCATAAAATACAAAACTTCTTATTTTACAAGAGCCATTGCTCTTTCCACAACCTGTTCTACGGTGAAACCGAAATCTTTGAACAGGGTGCCTGCAGGAGCGGATGCGCCGAAACCTTCCATGCAGATTACGTCGCCGTCCAGACCTACAAATTTATGCCAGCCAAAGTCTGCCGCTGCTTCTACAGCCAGTCTTGCGCGAACAGCCTTAGGCATAACGCTTTCTTTGTATTCGTCGCTCTGTTCTGCGAACAGTTCCCAGCAAGGCATGCTGATCACTCTTGCTTTTACGCCTTTTGCAGCCAGTTCGTCATAAGCTTTGTAAATCAGTTCTACTTCGGAACCGCTTGCCATGAGCAGTACATCAGGTGTACCTTCGCAGTCACGCAGGATATAAGCGCCTTTCAGAGCGTCTTTGCCGGTGCCTTCCAGTGCAGGCATGTTCTGTCTGGACAGGATCAGACCGGTAGGTGTTGTGGTATGTGTCAGCGCTGCATACCAGCCAGCTGCTGTTTCTCTGGTATCGCAGGGACGGAATACCATGTAGTTAGGCAGGCTGCGCAGCATTGCCAGATGTTCGATGGGCTGGTGTGTAGGGCCGTCTTCCCCTACGCCGATGCTATCATGAGTAAAGATGCTGATAACAGGCAGACCCATGAGGGCTTCCATACGCAGACCAGCTTTCATGTAATCGCTGAATACGAAGAAACCAGCGATATAAGGTCTTACGCCGCCGTGTACCGCCATACCATTTGCCATAGCTGTCATGGCAAATTCACGGATACCGAAGTGTACGTTGGAGCCAGCGGGGTTTTCTTTGCTGTAATATTCTCTGTCTTTCATAACAGACTTGTTGGAAGGAGCCAGGTCAGCGCTGCCGCCGAACAGGTTAGGAACAACTTTCGCCACTTTCTGCAGTACTTTTTCGGAAGTTGCACGAGTCGCGATGTCGCCTTCGTCTTTCCAGAAATCTTCGTCATTCAGCAGATCTGCTGCCAGCTTGTCGCTGTGCCACAGTTCATATTCTTTTGCCAGTTCAGGATTTGCTTTTGCGTATGCCGCAAACATTTCGTTCCAAGCTGCTTCTTTCTTCGCGCCTTCTGCTGCCCATGCTGCCATGTGTGCTTTCACTTCTTCGGGAACAAAGAAAGGTTCTGTGTAAGTCCAACCCAGATTTTCTTTTGTCAGCTTGATTTCTTCTTCACCCAGAGGTTCGCCGTGAGCGGATGCTTTGCCCTGTTTGTTGGGTGCGCCGAAACCAATGAGGGTATTTACTTTAATCAGGGAAGGCTTGTCTGTTTTCTTCGCTGCCGCAATAGCTGCTGCAATGGCATCTACATCATTGCCATCTGTTACTTCCGCAACATCCCAGCCGTAAGCTTCAAAACGTTTCATCACATCTTCTGTGAATGCTACGTCTGTGCTGCCTTCGATGGTGATTTTGTTGCAGTCATACAGTACGATCAGTTTGGACAGACCCATTGTGCCAGCCAGAGAAGCTGCTTCGGAAGCAACGCCTTCCTGCAGACAGCCGTCGCCGCACAGTGCGTATGTGTAGTGGTCAACCACTTTGTATTCAGGTGTGTTGAATTTTGCTGCCAGATGGCTTTCAGCCAGTGCCATACCAACAGCGTTTGCGATACCCTGACCCAGAGGACCTGTTGTTGTTTCTACACCTACTGTGTGTTTGTATTCAGGGTGACCAGGTGTCAGGGAATTTCTCTGACGGAAGTTTTTCAGATCTTCAATGGTCAGACCGTAGCCAAATACATGCAGCAGGGAATACAGCAGTGCGGAGCCGTGACCTGCGGACAGTACAAAACGGTCTCTGTCGTCCCATTTAGGGTTTGCAGGGTTTGCTTTCATTTCCTTTGCCCACAGTGCGTAAGCAGCGGGTGCAGCGCCCAGAGGCAGACCGGGATGGCCGCTTTTTGCTTTCTGGATAGCTTCTGCGGAAAGGAAACGCAGGGTGTTTACAGTCAAGTTATCAATATTCATATTGTTTTTCCTCCCATTTCGAAAATTGCCCTTTCAAAAAAAGGGCAATCTTCATCAAAACATATTTTAGTTCACGTTACAAAAAGATGTTTCTTATTTCTTGGGTACGCTTTCCCAGTCTTTCAGGAAACGTTCGATACCGATGTCTGTCAGAGGGTGTTTTGCCATCTGGATCAGTACATTGTAAGGGATGGTTGCGATGTGGCAGCCAGCTCTTGCAGCGTCGATCACATGCAGAGGGTTACGGATGGAAGCAGCGATGATTTCTGTTTCGATGCCGTGGATATCAAAGATATCAACGATTTCTTCGATCAGTGTCATGCCTACGGAACCAATGTCGTCCACTCTGCCCAGGAAAGGACTTACATATGTTGCGCCAGCTCTTGCAGCCATCAGCGCCTGTGTAGCGGAGAAAATCAGTGTCACGTTTGTTTTGATGCCTTCTGCTGTCAGGATTTTAACCGCTTTCAGACCTTCCAGTGTCATAGGGATTTTGATAACGATGTTTTTGTGGATTTTTGCCAGTTCTCTAGCTTCTTTTACCATGCCTTCATGATCCAGGCTGATAACTTCCGCACTGATGGGACCATCCACGATAGTTGTGATTTCTTTTACAACTTCTACGAAATCTCTGCCTTCTTTTGCAATCAGGGAAGGGTTTGTGGTTACGCCACAGATGACGCCCAGGTCATTTGCTTCTCTGATCTGATCCACGTTAGCGGTGTCGATAAACATTTTCATGATGCTTCTCCTCTTTCTTTGTATATGATTGTAAACAAGTTACCATTTGCACATAGGATGCTAGTTTTATTGTACTGCATAGAAAAGGCAAAAGCAACGGCTTTTCCCCACTTTTTCGTTTTCCGTCAATCTGCCCAAGGTCATAAGACAAGAGAAAAAATCTTTTGTTTGAAACACAAAAAAGAGTAACTGTCCTTACAGGAGAAACAGCTACTCTTTTTATATGCTTATAACAGCCAGCCTTTGACAAAATCGGCGATGCCGTCTTTTTCGCAGACATTCTTGTGTCTGATTTCTCTTGTTTCAATGCCCCGGATGGGTGCAGGGATGGCTACGCCGCTGACTTTTTCCATTTCTTTCATCAGTGCAAAAGCGTCGCCGTCTGCGTATTTTTCATCCAACGCAGTCATAACGTCTTTTGTGAATTTATAAGGGCTTGCGGTGGAAACGATGACCATAGGGTTCTTTGTGCCGCTTTCAGCTCTGTATTTTTCCGCCGCCGCGTAAGCCACTGCTGTATGGGTATCCATCACATAGCCTGTGTTTTTATATACTCTGCGGATAGCGTCGAAAGTTTCTGCTTCATCGGCAAATTCCCCGGAAATCCGTTCTTCTGTGATTTCCGCTGTATATTTGCCCTCTGCCTGCAAAGCAGCCATTTCCGCCTTTGTCTTGTCCTGTCCGCCCATATGGCACAGCAGACGTTCCAGATTGCTGGAAATAAGAATATCCATGGAAGGAGAAACGGTCACATGGAACGCGCGGTTTCTGTCATAAACGCCAGTGCGGAAGAAATCATACAGCACTTTGTTGTCATTGGAAGCGCAGACAAAATGACCTGCGGGCAGTCCCATCTGTGCCGCATACCAGCCAGCCAGAATGTCGCCGAAGTTCCCTGTGGGAACGGTAAAGTCCAGAGGTTCGCCCCATTTGATTTCGCCCATTTTCACAGCCTGAATATATGCCCAGTAGTAATATACAATCTGGGGTACCAGTCTGCCGATGTTGATGGAGTTTGCGGAGGAGAAACGATAGCCTCTCTTTTCCAGTTCATCTGCCAGTTCTTTGTCAGTGAAAATCCGTTTTACGGCGCTCTGGGCATCGTCAAAGTTCCCTTTGATGCCTACCACACAGGTGTTGTCCCCTTCCTGGGTAGTCATCTGCAATTTCTGCACAGGGCTGACGCCGTCTTCCGGAAAGAATACCATGATTTTCACGCCGTCCACGCCAGCAAAGCCTTCCAGTGCCGCTTTTCCAGTATCGCCGGAGGTTGCTGTCAGGATAACAATTTCTTCTTTCTGCCCCTGACGTTTTGCCGCTGTTTTCATGAGATAAGGCAGGATGGACAGAGCCATATCTTTGAATGCCAGTGTTCTGCCGTGGAACAGTTCCAGATAAAGCATATCCCCTTTTTTCACCAGAGGTACGATTTCTTTTGTATCAAATTTTTCATCATACGCATGTTCAATGCAGTATTTCAGTTCTTCTTCTGTAAAGTCCAGATACAGCTTCAATACTTCATAGGCCAACTGCCGATAATCCATCCCCATGAGTTCTTCTGGAGTCTTGTCCATTTTGGGGATTTCCTTGGGGATATATAAACCGCCGTCGGGGCAGATGCCACGCAGGATGGCTTCTGATGCAGACGCGGTAATGTCTTTGTTTCTGGTGCCTATGTATGTTGTCACTGCCATATTCACTCGCCCTTTCTTCCATGCCGATTTTCAAAGAGAATTGATGATAGTTCTATTGTACGAATATTTTTCTATTTGTCAACCACAATCGCACATTTGTTTTTTATCGAAAGACAATTTTGTATTCTGTATTTCTTATTCCCATTTCCAACCAACGGCGTATTTGTTTTTCAGACGTCCTTTCTGGGTCTTGCCCCAGCCCAAGGGATAACCGTCTACGCAAACCAGTGTCCAGCCGTCTTTGGCTTCCGGCGCTTCCAGTGTTTCTCCTTTCAGATAACGGATGACTCTCTCATCAGAAAGGGGCATGTCCAGCACGTTCTTCACTTCTTCTTTTTTCAGCCCCATGGCAAATGCCTGGGAAGGTTCAAACCGCCCTTTTTTCAGTGTTCCCAACTGCCAGCCGCTCCGCAGTACCCGCAGACCTTTGGTAGCCGGTGCCCCTTCCGGCAAAAGACACAGACTGTCCCCATAAATCTGGAATGTGCCTTTCCATTTTCCTGTGAGGTTTTCTTTGGCAAACTGACGGAAAGGTTCCAGTTCTTTTTCACCGATGCTTGCCTCTGTGGGTGTACTGCATGGTGTTGGTTCTCCTGTTTTCTGCAATAACGCCAGAAAATGCCCTTCCCCCTTGATTTTATGAGGATAAAGGCGCACACATTCCGTCAAAGGTTCACAGCCCGGCGCAAAGCCCCAGTTTTTTTCCAAAGGAACCAGTGTAAATTCCGGATGATTGTCCAGAAATGTCTGGATACTGTCCTCGTTTTCCATTTTGGCGAAAGTACAGGTGGAATAGAGAATCATGCCTCCTGTTTTCACCATGGAAGCGCAGTGTTCCAGAATATCCGCCTGCTGTTCTCTGCAAAATGTGAGCAGTTCCTCGTTCCAGCTTTTCACCATATCCGGCTCTTTGCGGAACATCCCTTCCCCGGAACAGGGAGCGTCAATCAAAATCTTGTCAAAAAATCCGCCAAACCGTTCCGCCAGCTTCTTGGGCGGTTCACTCATGACAATGGCGTTGGTGATGCCGCTGATTTCCACGTTTTTCAAGAGTGCTTTTGCCCGTCCGGCGCTGATGTCGTTGGAAATGAGCAGTCCTGTCCCTCCCAGTCTAGCCGCCAGCTGTGTAGTCTTTCCGCCGGGTGCCGCACAAATATCCAGCACAAAATCCCCTTCTTCAATGGGAATCATGGCACCGGGTGTCATGGCGCTGGGTTCCTGCAAATAGTACAGTCCCCCATGATAATAGGGATGCTTGGCAGGGCGTTCCCCTTCTGCGTAGTAAAATCCGCTTTCACACCATGGTACAGGAGAAAGAGAAAATTCTCCCTTTTCCGCCAGTTCTGCCGGAGAAATTTTCAAAGTGTTTGCCCGCAGGCCATAAAGCCTGACTTCCTCAAAAGATGCCAGATAATCTTCGTATTCTGCCCCCAGCAATGCTTTCATTTCGTTGATATATGCCAATGGTAATTCCATGTTTTCCTCCCTTACTGCATGTCTGCTGCTTCTTCTGCCTACCATCATACGCAAAAAAGAAGGGGGATGCAAGAAATTGAACAAAAATTCAAACACCTTTTCTACGTTTTTTCGTCTTTACAAATATACCATGGTCGTATATCATAAATAACGTTAAAAATGACTTGGCAAAAAAAGGAGGGCTCCCATGGAAAAACAGATCTGGAA
>CATZIM010000089.1 GCA_958420075.1 uncultured Clostridia bacterium
CTATGATTGGTCTGCCAAAGTCTATGGTATAGCCTTGTGCCGTTGCGGCATCAAAACAGCCTGTCCATGCCTGTGCAAGGGCTTCTGTGGTGTGGGGCAGGGTGAAAATAAGATATTTTCCACCAGGAAGTCTTTGGTCAGGCAGATTCAGCAGACCTTGGGTGCACACATCGTAGCGGCACAGATGGGGCGGCGTTGTCTGTGGATTGTCCCAAGGCACTGCCCATATGGTGGTATCTTCCTGCCAGAGCCCTTTTTCGGTGATGCGGTTTTTCATTTCTGCCATGAGAGCGGTGTTTTCTCTGCCGTAAGCCCCTGTGCGGCGCAAATACTGGACAGGCAGAGTGTCCCAGTATTCTGTTTTCGTTTCCAGCCAAAATGCCATGGCGTTCCCTCCTTTTTGTTAGGGAGAGCATAACCCCAGTTAAAATGATTTGCAAGGATTTTTTACGCAAAAACAGCGTGGAATTACCACGCTGTTTCTATCAGTCCTACTATTACAATTTTTCCAGATAAGCTTTGTTATCTTCGATAGCCTTTGTGGTCATGGCTTTGGAAGGACCACCGATGACGTTTCTTGCTTCCACGCACTGTTTTACGCTGATGGCATCGTATACGCTTTCGTTGAATACAGGGGAAATTGCCTGATATTCTTCCAGAGAAAGGTCGTCCAGATTGGTGTTGTGTTCGATGCAGTAAAGCACCAGATGACCGATGATGCTGTGAGCGTCACGGAAAGGCACGCCCTGTTTTACCAGCCAGTCCGCCGCATCGGTGGCGTTGGTGAAGCCGCCTTTTGCAGCCTGAAGCATGTTGTCTTTCTTCACTGTCATGGTTGCGATCATGTTTGTGAATACAGGCAGGCACATTTTTACAGTGTCGATGGCGTCAAAGAGGGCTTCTTTGTCCTCCTGCATGTCCTTGTTGTATGCCAGAGGCAGACCTTTCAGTGTGGTCAAGAGTCCCATGAGGTGACCATATACACGTCCGGTCTTACCACGGATCAGTTCTGCCATATCGGGGTTCTTTTTCTGGGGCATGATGCTGGAGCCAGTAGCGTAAGCGTCGTCCAGTTCAATGAAGCGGAATTCGTGGCTGCTCCAGAGAATGATTTCTTCACAGAAACGGCTCAGGTGCATCATGAGCATGGAAAGGTCGGAAACCAGTTCCACGCAGAAATCACGGTCGGAAACGCCGTCCATGCTGTTGGCGGAAATGGCCGCAAAGCCCAGCTGCTCTGCTACGAAATAACGATTTAAAGGATATGTGGTAGTAGCCAGTGCGCCGCTGCCCAGAGGCATGACGTCTGTCCGCTTGTAAGCGTCGCAGAGGCGGTCATAGTCCCGTTTGAACATTTCCACATAAGCCAGCAGATGGTGCGCCAGTGTGACGGGCTGTGCACGCTGGAGATGGGTATAGCCGGGCAGGATGGTTTCTGTGTGGGCTTCTGCCAATGTGTTCAGTTCCACCAGCAGATTTTTCACCAGAGCTTTGATTTCGGTGATTTCTTTTTTGGTATACATACGGGTGTCCAGTGCCACCTGGTCGTTCCGGCTTCTGCCAGTGTGGAGTTTTTTGCCCACGTCGCCAATGCGGCTGATGAGGATGGTTTCCATGTTCATATGGATGTCCTCTGCCTTTTCGTCGAAAGTTACTTTGCCTGCTTCGATGTCCTCCAGGATTTCACCCAGTGTTTTCACAATGAGGTCTGCGTCCTCCTGGGGGATGATGCCCTGTTTGCCCAGCATAGCAGCGTGTGCCATACTGCCGGTGATGTCCTCGTGATACATGCGGCTGTCAAAGCCGATGGAGGAATGGAAATGGTCTGTGAAGCTGTCTGTGGATTTGGTGAAGCGTCCGCCCCAAAGTTTCTGCATAAAAATCTTCCTTTCTATGTCATGGGGCGAAAGCCCGCAATTTGTAGTGATAAAGAAAAAATGGACTGTTCCCTTGGGACAGCCCCGAAAAACCTGTGGCATAGAGTTTTCATGCCGGTTTTTGTTGACCATGGTTTTCTGGAAGCCTGCTGGTTCATGGGTCATGTATAGGCAGTGAAGGTAGTTTTGTTTGACTGTAGATGAACCAGTGCGTCCATGTTTCCGTTTGGTTTTTGATTCATGGAAACCGCTCAGGGCAGTTTCCATGTTTTTTCTTTTGTATGTATGAACAAATGGGGGGCGAGGTGAGCTGCCCCCGCATATGTTTTCGTAAATTATTTGTTTTCGTGGTTAGCCATCATCATAGCGCGTACTTTCAGAGGCAGACCGAACAGGTTGATGAAACCGTCAGCGTCTTTATGGTTGTAAAGTTCGCCTGTGGTGAAGCTTGCCATGGATTCGTTGTAAAGGCTGTAAGGAGAAGTGCTGCCGGCAGGGATGATATTGCCTTTATACAGTTTCAGTTTTACTGTGCCTGTTACAGTTTCGTTTACTTTGTCGAAGTAAGCGCTCAGTGCTTCACGCAGAGGTGTGTACCATTCGCCGCTGTAAACCAGTTCTGTGAATTTGTTGCTTGCCACTTCGTTGAATGCCTGTGTTTTCTTGTCTGTGCACAGGTATTCCAGTTCGCGGTGTGCGTAGTAGAGGATTGTACCGCCGGGTGTTTCATATACGCCACGGGATTTCATACCTACCACACGGTTTTCGCAGATGTCAGCGATACCGATACCGTTTTTGCCGCCGATTTCGTTCAGTTTTTTCAGCATTTCCACGGGACCCAGTTTTTCGCCGTTTACTGCAACGGGAATACCTGCTTCAAAGTCCAGTGTGATGTATTCAGGTACATCGGGAGCATCTTCGGGGGATACACCCAGCTGCAGGAGATGTTTGTAGTTAGGTTCGTTTGCGGGGTCTTCCAGTTCCAGACCTTCGTGGCTCAGATGCCAGATGTTGCGGTCACGGCTGTAAGAGTTGTCGTGGCTTGCTTCGAAAGGAATGCCATGTGCTTCCAGGTAAGCCAGTTCGTCGTCACGGCTCTGCATGCCCCATGTATCCAGACGCCAAGGAGCGATGATTTTCAGTTCAGGTGCCAGTGCTTTGATGGTCAGTTCAAAACGTACCTGGTCATTGCCTTTGCCTGTTGCGCCGTGGCAGATAGCTGTTGCGCCTTCTTTTTTGGCGATTTCAACCAGTTTCTTAGCGATGATGGGACGAGCCATGGAAGTGCCCAGCAGATATTTGCCTTCGTAAACTGCGTTTGCTTTGATGCAAGGGTAAATAGCATCTGTGATGAATTCTTCTGTCAGGTCAGCGATGTAAAGTTTGCTTGCGCCTGTTTTCAGTGCTTTTTCTTCCAGACCTTCTGTTTCTTTGCCCTGACCAACGTCGCCGCAGACTGCAATTACTTCTGCGTCATAATTTTCTTTCAGCCAGGGAATGATAACGGATGTGTCTAAGCCGCCGGAATATGCCAATACGATTTTTTCTTTGCTCATGATATTTCTCCTCCTTGTAATCGAACGATGTGTCATCGTGTATGCTCTTGAATATTTATGAGCTTATTATACATAGCATTTTCTGGAATTGCAAGAGTAAAATGCAAAAATATATGTATTTTGGTAGTATTTATTAAATAATTATGCAAAAATGAAAGTCTTTTATGGATATTTCAAGGCGTGTATACATATAATATGCAATATGCGATGTATAGTTGAATATGTATGGTGAATGTATATTATGTATGGATGGTTTTGGGTACCGTCTTTGGGCAGACAGACACATTTTACTTTGCGAAAAGCCCCTTTTGTGATATGATTAGGGATAGAAATCATTTGTTTTTACAAAAGAAAAAAGAGTGAAAGAAGAAGGAGGCATATGGTATGAAGGTATTGACATATATGCAGGGTGGACACAAAGCAGTTGGCATTTTGAAGAAAAACGGACAGGAAGTGGTTCCCGTCAACTATCTGGGCTGCGGTCTGGTGAATATGACAGAATTCATCGCTTCCATGACCGAAGAAAAAATGCGGAAGCTGGAGAAAAACGCAGAACTCATGGACGGCATTCCCATGGAAGAAGTACGTCTGCTTTCTCCCATTGTGCACCCCAAACAGGACGTGATCTGTCTGGGCATCAATTACTATGCCCATGCGGAAGAAGCGGCAAGATTCCATGATGAGGCTTTCGGCGGCGAACGCCCCCAGCCCATTTATTTCTCTAAACGGGTGAACCGTGCCGTTGGGGATGGAGAACCCATCGACGGACATTTTGATATTGTAGATAGTCTGGACTATGAAGCGGAACTGGCTGTTATCATTGGCAAGGACGCCAAAAACGTGGCAGAAGCAGACGCTTTTGACTATGTATTCGGTTATTCCGTGCTGAACGATGTCAGCGCAAGAAACTTGCAGACATCCCACAAACAGTGGTATTTCGGCAAGAGTCTGGACGATTTTACCCCCATCGGTCCTTGGATCGTCACCAAAAATGAATTTGAAAATCCTCCTGCGCTGCCCATCCGTTCCTATGTGAATGGAGAACTGCGTCAGGACAGCAATACATCCCTGATGATCAACGGCGTGGCAAAAGTCATCAGCCAGCTTTCTCAGGGCATGACACTGCAGGCAGGCACCATCATTGCCATGGGTACTCCCGCTGGGGTTGGCATGGGCTTTGAGCCCCCGAAATTCCTGAAAGCCGGCGATGTGGTCACCTGTGAAATTGAAGGCATCGGCAAACTGACCAACGAAGTGAAATAAGAAGCTACGGCGTTCTTGTTTTCTGCAGGGCAGGCTGGTTTCTATTTTCCGCACCGAAGGCGTCTGTAAAAGGAAATGGAAATTTCTGATACTTCCGGTGATACGCCTCTGTCTGTTTCGTTGGGTAAGATTGGTAACATAAAAGGAGAATATTATGCAAAAAGATATGATTAAGGTAATGAGTGTATTCGGCACCCGTCCCGAAGCCATCAAAATGGCGCCTCTGGTGAAAGTGCTGGAACAGACGGAAGGCATCGAAAGCATCGTATGCGTTACCGCACAGCATAGAGAAATGCTGGATCAGGTGCTGGAGATCTTCGATCTGCATCCCAAATACGATCTGAATATCATGCAGAGCCGCCAGACATTGGCAGGCATCACCACCCGTGCCCTCACAGGGCTGGAAGAAGTCATGGCGGAGGAAAAACCCGACATCGTACTGGTACATGGGGACACATCCACCACATTCGCAGGTGCATTGGCTGCATATTATAATCAGGTGAAAGTGGGTCATGTGGAAGCTGGTCTGCGTACCTATGATAAGTATCAGCCTTTCCCCGAAGAAATGAACCGCCGCCTGACAGGTGCGCTGACAGACCTGCACTTTGCGCCTACCAAACTGGCAAAGGAACATCTGCTGAAAGAAAACATCGACGCTGACGGCATTTTCATCACCGGCAATACGGTCATCGACGCATTGGCACATACCATTGAAGAAAATTATACTTTCCATGAAGAAGTGCTGAACACCATCGACTTCAAAGGCAAACGTGTCATTGCCATGACTGCTCACCGCCGGGAAAATCTGGGACAGCCCTTGGAAAATATCTGCCATGCGGTAAAACGCATTGTAGAAGACTTCCCTGATGTGGAAGTGGTTTACGCTGTCCATAAAAATCCTGCCGTTGTGGAGCCCGTACACCGTATCCTTGGGAATAACCCTCGTATCCACCTGACAGACCCTCTGGATCTGAAAGATATGCATAACCTCATGTGCCGCTCTTTCTTTGTTATGACAGACAGCGGCGGTTTGCAGGAAGAAGTGCCTTCCATGGGCAAACCCGTACTGGTGCTGCGTAACGTGACAGAACGCCCCGAAGGGGTGGAAGCCGGCACACTGAAATTGGCAGGCACTGACGAAGAAACCATTTACGCTATGGCAAAAGAACTGCTGACAGACGCAAAAGTTTATGAATCCATGGCACAGGCAAAAAATCCCTTTGGGGACGGCAACGCTTCCAAGCGTATTGCGGCAGCCATCCTCTATGCTTTCGGCAAACAGGATGCGCGCCCCGAAGATTATACCATCACAACCGAGGCAAAAAGCAGCGGCAAGGAGGAAAAACCTATGAAAGAAGAACGTATGGCAATTTTGAGCATGTTGGAAAAAGGGCTCATCAATGTGGATGAAGCGGAAAGACTGCTGACCGTGTTGCAGAATGGCGCAGGTCTGGAAAAAGACGGTCTGGGCAAGGCTGTAGGCAGCGCACTGGAAAAAGCAAGCGCTGTCCTGGGCAGCGTAGCAAGAACTGTTGGGGAAAAAGCGGAACAGCTTCAGCCCCGTGTCCGTGAAGTGGCAACAAAGGTTGCGGATAAAGCTGACGAAATGCAGCCCAAAGTAAGAAGCGCCGCATTCCGTATGACAGAAAAAGCTCAGGAACTGAGAGAAGACGCAAGAACATATAAAGAAAAATTGCAGGCAAAACGCCGCAACGAAGAAGAAGACTGGGATGATCTGGATCTGGACGAACTGGATGCAGACGAAGCAGCAGCAGAAAAAGCAGCAGTTGCAGAGGAAGCTCCCGCGGAAGAAGCACCTGTGGCAGAAGCGGCAGCAGATGTGACAGCGGCAGCTGCGGAAGAAGTGACTTCCGAAGAAGATCTGACTGAAGAAGAAGTAGATCCCGTTATGGAAAAATACGCAAAGAATGTGGAAAACGTTCTGGGTTCCGTACAGTTCCAGATGGAACAGATCGACGAATGCGAAGATTTCCTGAAATCCGCCTTCGGTGATGTAGACCCTTCCGAATGGGAAGACGATGAGGAAGAAGAAACAACTGAAGAAAAGAAAGAAGATAAATAAAGCAAATTCTCCTTAAGAAAACATACCAAACAGGTTTCTTTGTTTTCTGATGAAGATGCCACTATTTGGTTCTTTGAAAACAGACGCACGAAATGACTGGAAACAGGGGTTTCGTGCGTTTTTTGCAGGA
>CATZIM010000090.1 GCA_958420075.1 uncultured Clostridia bacterium
TCCGCAAAAATGGTATGATAATAGAGGAAAATTTTTATCTGTAAGGAGATTTATCAATATGGGAGAATCAATTACCGGCTTGAAAAGAAGCCACATGTGTTGCCATGTCAATGAATCCATGATTGGTCAGGAAGTGACCGTTATGGGTTGGGTACAGCGTCGCCGTGACCTGGGTCAGCTGATCTTCATCGCTCTGCGTGACAGAACAGGTCTGGTACAGATTGCCATCGACGGCAATACCGCACCCAAAGAAATTTTTGAAAAAGCTGAAACCGTTCGCAGTGAGTACACACTGGCTGTACGCGGTATTGTAACCGCTAGAACAGAAGGCAATATCAACCCTAACATGAAAACAGGGAAAATCGAAATCATTGCTTCTGAACTGCGTATCCTGTCTGAATCTGAAACAACACCTTTCCAGATTGAAGACAACATCACAGTCAAAGACGATCTGCGTCTGAAATACAGATATCTGGATCTGAGAAGACCCTGCCAGCTGAAGAACATCGTTCTGCGTCATCAGGTGGTACAGGCTCTCCGTGCCTTCCTGAACAACGAAGGCTTCCTGGAAATCGAAACACCTATTCTGGGCAAATCCACACCTGAAGGTGCCAGAGACTATCTGGTTCCCAGCCGTGTGCATCCCGGTAACTTCTACGGTCTGCCTCAGTCTCCTCAGCTGTATAAACAGCTGCTGATGGTTTCCGGTATGGATCGTTATTATCAGATTGCAAAATGCTTCCGTGACGAAGACCTGCGTGCAGACAGACAGCCTGAATTCACACAGGTGGACATGGAACTGTCCTTCATTGATGTAGACGATATCATGGACATCAACGAAAGACTGATGCAGAAAGTATTCAAAGACATCATGAATGTAGACGTGCAGCTGCCCCTGCAGCGCATGACTTATAAAGAAGCTATGGAACGCTTCGGTTCCGATAAGCCCGACGTACGTTTCGGCATGGAACTGGTAAACATTTCCGATGTAGTAGCTGGCACAGACTTTGTGGTATTCAAATCCGCACTGGAAGCTGGCGGCAGCGTGCGCGCCATCAACGCAAAAGGCTGCGGTTCTTTCCCCAGAAAGAAAATCGACTCTCTGGTTGAATTTGTTAAAGCATATCGTGCAAAAGGTCTGGCTTGGATTGTTGTCAACGAAGATGGCAGCCTGAAATCCCAGATTGCAAAATTCTTCACACCTGAAAAACTCCAGGAAATCGTGGACAAAATGGAAGGTAAACCTGGCGACCTGATTCTGATCTGTGCAGATAAGGACAAAGTTGTATTCGACTCTCTGGGTGCTCTGCGTCTGGAACTGTCCAAGATGCTGGAATTGACCAGACCCGACGACTTCCGTTTCCTGTGGATCACAGAATTCCCTATGCTGGAATGGGACGAAGAAGAAAACAGATATGTGGCAGTACACCATCCGTTCACAGCACCTATGGACGAAGACCTGGAACTGCTGGATACAAACCCCGGTGCAGTTCGTGCGAAAGCATACGATATCGTACTGAACGGTTACGAACTGGGCGGCGGCTCCATCAGAATCCACCGCAGAGATATTCAGCAGAAAATGTTCGAACTGCTGGGCTTCACTCAGGAAGATGCCCAGGAACGTTTCGGTTTCCTGTTGGATGCCTTCAAATACGGTGTACCCCCTCATGGCGGTCTGGCATTCGGTCTGGACAGAATCATCATGCTCATGAGCAATGCGCCTAGTATCCGTGACGTTATCGCATTCCCTAAGGTAAAGGATGCTTCCTGCCCTATGACAGATGCGCCTAACGTAGTAGACCAGAAACAGCTGGATGAACTGGCAATCTGCTTCAATGAAGAAATTCTGAAAGCTGCTGCGGCAGAAACAGAAGAAGCGTAAGGAAAATATTTAATATTTGAACAGGCAAAGGGGCTTGTTGTTTGTAGATTACAGACGACAGCCCCTTTTTGTTTTGCGGAGATAAATTTCGGCACAAAAAAATCATCTCAGATGGAGATGATTTTATGGTTTGATTTCCAAAACCGCATTGGAAAAGGCATCGGTAATGCGTTTGAGAAGGTTTTCGTTTAAACCGATTTGTTTCATTTTCTGCAAATCTCCTTGGTCTTTGGGGCGGTTCTTTCGGTTCTTTTTGGCGTAAACAAATTCCAGAGAGGTACAGTACAGCTTTTGTCCATGAGGCAGGGCATAAGCAGTGATATAATCTTCTGGTGTAAGATTGGGCAGGCAGAGGGTCACAAGGCTGTCCTTGGTGTTGAAATCAGCAGTAGTGAAATCCCGTTGGAACAGGTTGTTGTTTTCTTCGAAAAAAGGCGTGAAACTGATGGGCAGACCATCCAGAAAGATTTCTGTGCCAAAATCTATCTTTTCTTGATTGCAGGAGAGGAAAAGAGAATCATGGGCTTGGTCATAAAGTCCCTGCTCTTTGAGAAAAGTGCGGACAGTTTCCATTTCTGAAAGAGGAACCACGAAATCAATATCGCTGTGGAGCCGATTGGAATCTTCGTCGGAAATCACCCAAGGTACCAGACCTCCAGCAAGAAATATTTTGTCTTTCAGTTTGGGATGAAGCCAAAAGGCAAGGGCTATTTCTTTTACAAAATCACAGGGAAACATATCCATTCTCCTTTCTGATGGCTGTAGGGGTTTCTACCTCTCATCATAGGACATGGAAAGGAAAGACGCAATATTTCGGCAGGATTTTTGTTTTGTATTGTATTTTTTGGCATAAACATATAAAATGGAAAAGAAGTGCAGAAAAAGGAGGAGCCTATGAAAAGCTATGCAGATGCCCATTGTGATACTGTGGTGAAGGCCATGGAAGCAGGAGAGAATATGCTGGAATTTTCAGGACAGCTGAATCTGGAAAAACTTGCTGCCTATGGACCGGCAGTACAGATTTTTGCAATTTGGCTGGAACCGAAGTACTATCCCATTGCCATGTGGCAGACCGTGAAATATCTGGACTATTATCTGGAACAGATGGAGCGGTACAAAGACCGTGTGGGTATGGTGAAACAGTTTTCAGATATTCTGGAAAATAAAAAACAGGGCAGGCTCTCTGCCATATTATCTCTGGAAGGCGGTGAAGCCCTGGAAGGAGAAATCTCTGCTCTGCGGATGTATCATCGTCTGGGGGTCAGACTCATGACCCTGACATGGAATCATAGAAATGCATTGGCAGACGGTGTGGCAGAAAGAGGCACTGGCGGGGGACTGACTACTTTCGGCAAAGCTGTTGTGAAAGAAATGGAACGGCTGGGCATGATGGTGGATGTATCCCATTTGACAGATGCAGGATTCTATGATGTGGCAAAAATGGCAGAACAGCCTTTTGTGGCAAGCCATTCCAATGCACGGGCAATTTGTCCCCATCCACGGAATCTGACAGACGAGCAGCTGAAAATCATCGGTGAAATGGATGGTTTTGTGGGGCTGAATTTTTTCCCGCCTTTTGTTGCGGAGAAAGACACAGTGACACAGGATGATCTGCTGCGGCAGCTGACCCACATGCTGGATATGGCAGGTGAGGATGCTGTGGGACTTGGCAGTGATTTTGACGGCATTGATGTGACGCCTACAGACCTGCGCGCAGTGGAGGACATGGCACTTTTTCTGGAACGGATGGAACAGGAATTTGGGAGCCAACTGGCGGAAAAAATACGCGAGAAAAATTTCCTGCGAGTGGCAGAAAGGGTATGGAAATAAGGAGGTAACATGAAACGGGTAATTATCAGCGTTGTGCTGCTGTTTGTCATTGCCGGACTGTTCCTTGTGAGTATTAACGGCATTGCACCACATCCTTATACAGAGGCGGAGCTGGAAACTGTTTTTCTGGAAAAGGCGGAAGAAAATGGTCTTTCTTTGGAAGAAGGCTATGAAGTGGTTGAAAAGAAACATGCCAACAGCATGACCTATTTGATGGAGGATGTCAATGGCAACCATGCATGGGAGACATTTGTCATGACCCCTCTGAATGAGAAGTACAAAACATATGATTTCTATACAGATCAGATGAATCTGGTGGAAGGCAGTCCTTATACTTATATGGTAAACGACGGCATTATGAAATATGACATCACGGTGTCATTCGATGGAGAACTTTCCATTGAAGGCTCCGAAGAGGCTCAGTCCGTATTGTCGCTGAAAATGCTGACTTTAAGTTTTGGCATTATGGTAATCATTGCAAACCTGATGTTAAACAAAGTCAGAAAAGATAGATTTGAATAAACAAAAGAAATGAGGTAAGAGAAATGGAAGTATCAAGAAGAGCACAAAGCATCAAAGCATCCAGCACCCTGGCAATCTCTGCAAAAGCGGCAGAGCTGAAAGCACAGGGCAAAGATATGGTTACATTTGGCGTAGGGGAACCCGATTTCGATACCCCTGCACACATCAGAGAAGCAGCGAAAAAAGCCATTGATGAAGGCAAAACAAGATATACACCTGCGGCAGGTACACCTGCTCTGCGGAAAGCTGTTTGCGATAAGCTGAAAAAAGACAACGGTCTGGACTATGAACCTGCACAGGTTGTCATCAGCAATGGTGCAAAACACTCCCTCATGAACGCATTTATGGCAATTCTGAACGAAGGGGATGAAGTGATCATTCCTGCGCCTTTCTGGCTGAGCTATGCGGAAATGGTGAAAATTGCCGGCGGCGTGCCTGTAGTGGTACACACAAAGAAAGAAAACAACTTCATGCTGACAAAAGAAGAACTGGAAGGCGCTTACACAGCAAAAACAAAAGCACTGATCCTGACCAGCCCTTCCAACCCTACTGGTATGATTTCCTCTTTGGAAGATCTGCAGATGGTAGCAGACTTTGCTGTAAAACATGATATTTTCGTAATTTCCGATGAAATTTATGAAAAACTTATTTATGATGAAGGCAAAAAACATATCAGCATCGCTTCTTTGAGCAAAGAAATCTATGACAGAACCATCGTTATCAATGGTGTTTCCAAAAGCTATGCCATGACAGGCTGGAGAATCGGTTTCGCAGCTGCTCCTCTGGAAGTGGCAAAACTGATGGCTTCTTTGCAGTCCCACATGGCTTCCAACCCCAACTCCATTGCACAGGAAGCAACACTGGCTGCACTGGAAGGCCCTCAGGATTGCGTAACAGAAATGTGCAAAGAATTCAAGAAGAGAAGAGATTACATCTATGAAAGAGAAGAAGCTATCCCCATGATTTCCGCGCTGAAACCAGAAGGTGCATTCTATCTGTTTGTGGATGTATCCGGCACTTATGGGAAAAGCTATGAAGGCAAAGAAATCCACTCTGCAGCAGATTTTGCAGCAATTCTGATTGCGGAAAAATATGTGGCAGTAGTACCTTGCGCAGACTTTGGTATGCCTGACTATATCCGTCTGTCCTATGCAACAGATATGGAACAGATCAAAAAAGGCATGGACCGCATCGAAGAAATGGTAAAAGCACTGGCATAAATCCATAAGGAGATGGCAATATGAGCTATGAAGTGTTGGAAAGCAAGCTGACTTATGAAGGCAAGATTGTGAAAGTAACGGTGGATAAGCTGCAGATGCCTGACGGCAAAGCGGCTTACCGCGAAACAGTTATTCGCGGTAAAAACGCGGCTGCGGCATTAGCAGTGGATGCAGAAGGCAAAATCATTTTTGTCAGACAGTATCGTCACGCCTTTAAAGAAATGCTGCTGGAAATCCCTGCAGGGGTGCTGGAAGAAGGGGAAGAACCTGGCGAAGGCATCAAACGGGAACTGGCAGAGGAAACAGGCAATCTGGCAGGAAATATGGAGTTTATCTGTGAGCTGTATCCCACAGTAGGATACTGCACAGAGAAGATCTTCCTGTATTTTGCTTCTGATCTGACACCTTGTCCTTGTTGTTTCGATGAGGATGAATTCATTGAAGTGGAACGGTACACACCGGAAGAAGCTTTGGAAATGATTTATAAAGGTGAAATCAAGGACGCAAAGACCGTTGCGGCAATTTTTGCGTATATGACCAGACATAAATAAAAAAGACGAGCCATAACCTTGTAACAGGAGAAAAAATGTGATGAGGTGAGGCTATGTATCCAAAAAAGAAAACACCAGCAGAAAGAGGGCAAATGATTTTTATGATTGTTTGCCTTTCTTTTTTGTTGGGGACAGTAGGTGGAGTAGTGGCTGCCAATTTGGCAGGTCGGAGCGGAGAAGAAACGCTGGTGCGGTTTTTGCAGGAGCATTTGACGGCAGGAGGAGATTCGTCTTTCTGGTATACTTTCTGGAAATATATGAAGTATGATCTGCTCATCTGGGCAGGGGGATGGCTTTCCATGGGAGTATTTATTTCCGGTTGTGTCTGTCTGTTCCGAGGGATTTCCCTTGGATTTACAGCGGCTATGCTTATGGCAAGCTATGGAGGCAAAGGGGTATGGCTGACCATATTGGGGATTTTGCCTCAGAATCTGCTGTTGATTCCGGCTTATGTCGCTATGACAACGGTGGCGGTTTATTACCTTTTTGCTTGGGGAGAAGAAGGCGCCAGAAAGAATGCCAGCAAACGGGAAAAACGGCGGAGACAAACGGAATACTGCATATTATTGGCGGCGTCTATTTTGCCTATAGTGGTGGCAAGTGGTGTGGAAGTGGGGCTGATTCCAGCTTTTATGGCGTATTTATCCTAAAAATGTCAGCGAAAAAAGGTCAGAATGGAGAATTTTGCAGGAACAGTGGAAAATTATGAAAAAAATATCGACAATTATGAAAAAAGTATTTATAATTTATGAAAGACTATGTCTTTTTTGATTTGAAGGGGTTATGAATATGGAAGAAAATCTGGCTGCTTTTCGCATGTACCTGCAAAATGTGAAAAAGTCCTCTGAAAATACCATATTGTCATATTTACGGGATCTGCGGGGATTCTGCGGTTTTATGGAA
>CATZIM010000091.1 GCA_958420075.1 uncultured Clostridia bacterium
TTTCTTATGAAGGCAGCCGTCGCAATTCCCCTTAAGAAATCAAGAAAAAGGAAAACCAATGTTTTTTTAAAGGGAATTGCTTTCTTACGGTTCTTTTTTATGGTCAAAACATTGAAGAATTTACAGGCAGACTGTATACTAGAAGAAATCATTGGAAAGGGGAGGACGAATATGGAGGATGTTTTACAGGGGCTCAATGCAGCACAATATGAGGCAGTTACCACAACGGAGGGAATGGTGCGTGTCATTGCTGGAGCTGGTTCCGGGAAAACTCGTGCCTTATCTCGGCGTTTTGCTTATCTGGTCAATGATATTGGAATTTTGCCGGGAAATATCCTCTGTGTAACCTTTACCAATAAATCAGCCAATGAAATGCGCCAGAGAATCCATTTGCTGACAGGAGATAATGATACAGGATATATCAATACATTCCACGGATTCTGCGTTTCCGTATTGCAGGAGGACAGTTATGCGGTGCAGTATCCCAAGAGTTTTCTGGTACTGGACCATGCAGATATTGATGCTATGCTGAAAATCATTTATGAAGAACGTGGCTTGACTCTGCGCAATATGACATTCAGCAAAGCCAGAGATATGATTGAGATGCGGAAACTGACAAAGGAACCATTGTATTATCTGGATCTGATTCAGATGTCATTGGAAGAATTGCAGGAAAAATATAGAACAGCTGTAGAAACCAATGACATTATTTTTTATGGCTATCTTTATCAGCAGAAAAAATGTTTTGGTCTGGATTATGATGATCTGATTATTTTTACGCTTTATATCTTTGAGCAGAATGAGGAAATACGAGAAAAATGGCAAAAACGACTGGAATATATCATGATTGACGAGTTTCAGGACATCGACAAACTGCAATATCGTTTGATGGAAGTACTTTGCGGGTATCACAAAAACTTATTTATTGTTGGAGATCCAGATCAGACCATTTACACATGGCGTGGTGCCGATGTGAAGTTTTTACTGGATTTTGATAAGCATTTTCCCAGTGTGAAAACCATCATGATGATGGAAAATTATCGTTCTACACCGGAAATTCTTTCTGTGGCAAATTCGCTCATAGCGAAAAATAAAAACCGTATGCAGAAAGATTTACTGCCAACCCTTCCCGGCGGAAAGCCTGTCCTTTGCCATCATGGAAAAACAGCGGAAGCAGAAGCAGTGTGGATGGCGAAGAAAATAGAGGAACTGCATCAGGATGGCGTTCCTTACAGAGATATAACTATTTTGTATCGTGCCCATTATTTGACAAGAACCGTTGAGGAAGTCTTTCTCAAAGAAAAAATTCCCTATACTATTTACAGTGGCATCCAGTTTTTTGGACGGATGGAAATCAAAGATGCCCTTTCTTATTTACGTATGCTGGCATATAAGGATGATTTGTCCTTTGCAAGGATTGCCAATGTTCCTAAACGGAATTTGGGGGAACGGCGTATGGCGTTTTTGCGGGAATATGCGGAACAAAACCAATGCAGTTTGTATGAAGCGTTGCAGAAAAATTTGGATCATGAAATGATGAAAGGAACGAAAGCAGCGAGCTTTGTTTCTTTGATTGAAAATCTGGCATCCAATGCGGCAGAAAGAACTGTTTCGGAAGTCTTATCAGAAGTTTTGGACTTGAGTGGATATGAAAAAATGCTGCGCACAGAAGGTAGCCAGGAACGTTTGGACAATCTGGCAGAACTGAAGCAGTCTGTTTATGAATACGAAACTACGTGCGGAGAAGAAGCCACATTGGAGCATTATTTGACCCATGTGGCACTGTTTACCAATAGTGATATCGAAAGCGGAAAAGATCAGGTGCGTATGATGACGGTGCATTCTGCAAAAGGTCTGGAGTTTCCCTATGTTTTTTTATGTGGTATGAATGAAGGGATTTTCCCTTCCAGAAAAACAAACACAAAACAGGCCATGGAAGAAGAACGCCGTCTGGCTTTTGTGGCAGTGACCAGAGCAGAAAAAGGATTGTTCCTGTCAGAAGCAGAGGGGCGGAACTTTGATGGTTCTATGAGGTATCCTTCCCGTTTTTTGCTGGATATCGATGAAAAATGCCTGACCCATACGGAGCCGCTCCAGAAAGAGCGGTATGCAGAAGCGCGCCGTTATATAGATGGAAAAGAACGATATTTGGAGGAACAGGAAAAAGGTGCAAGTTTCATTTCGGGAAATCGGATACAACATCCTATTTTCGGAAAGGGGACTATATTAGAGGTGGATATGGAACGAGGGGCGTATTTGATTCGTTTTGATGAAATGCAGACCTTCAGAAGCATTTCTATCCGGGCAAAATTGGAAAAAATTGACTTTTGATGCATATATAATAGGAAAATTAGAAAACAATTTACTAAAATATTTCCTAATGAGATTTACGAAAACAAAAAAGAGGCAGAGAAATATATTATTCCTCTACCTCTAATTTCGTTAAGGCATATTCGATACATAAAAGAATCAGTTCGTTCCTGGTACGTCCTGTGTTGTTTGCCGCATGATCCAGTTTTTTCACGATTTCCATGGGAAGTCTTGCAGAAACAACAGATGTTTCGCCATAGTTCTTTTTCACTTTTACAACAAATTTTTCTTTTTCCATAAAATTCACCTCATATGTAAGCAATTCAATTTCTGTACTAATATTATATTACAATGGTAAACAGGTTTTGAAAAGAGGTAAAAACTTAAGAAATTTTACGAAAAGTAAGGAAAATTATTCTGATGTATTTTTTCGTAAACTTTGCAACTCTATACAAAATCACCGTATTTCCTAGCAAAACACTTTGTGTTTTTGGTGTATTTATACTGTGATGGAAAAAACAATTAAGAAAAATTAAAGATGCCAGGAATTGTGTAAAAAAAATTACCGATTCTTTCCCAGAAACATACAAAAAATCCCCCTTTTTCATGAAGTAAAAAGGGGGATTTTGTTGTGCAATTTATAAAGTATAGCATTCATATCGTTTTGCAATGCAAATACCTGTGGTACCGGGGCCGGTATGAGCGGCAATGGTGGCGCCGATCTGAAGGGGAGGCATCATCGTCAATTGTGGCAGTTCTGCTTTGAGCAATGCTTCCGTAGGGGCGATTTCTTCCGTTACATCTGTGGTGCCAACCATGGCAATGTAATCAGCTGGATTTTCACCTGTTTTTTGAAAATGTTCAGCTGTCAGTTTTACTAGTTCCGCAATGCCTTTTTTGCGGCTGCGTGTGGCACCGCCTACGTGGATTTCTCCATCCCGCAATACGATGATGGGTTTGATTTTCAGAATATTGCTGGATAATGCGGCAATTTTGCCGATTCTGCCGCCATGCTGCAAATGGGTCAGACCCCCGATCATGAATATGATACGGGTATCTTTTTTTGCCTGTTCCAGATAAGAAACCACTTCATCCAGGGATTTTCCTTCCTGCTGCATCCGCGCTGCTTCCATCAGAAGCAATGCTTGAGAGCCTGTGGCATTGTGGCTGTCTACGATGTGTATTTTCGCTTCCGGAAATTCTTCCTCCAGCATCAGTTTTGCTGTCAGTGCTGATTGCATAGAACCGCTGAGGGTATGGGTGATGTGCAGGCTGAGAATGTCTTTCCCTGCTTGAAGGGCGGGGGTGAAAGCTTCTACAAAGTCGTGGACAGAGGGTAGGGAAGTTTTCGGAAATCCTTTTTCCTGTATCAAATGATGGTAGAAGTGTTCCAAAGTCAGTTCTTTTAATTCCTTTAAATAGGTTTTTCCGTCAAAAGAGACATAGAAGGGGACTGTGGAAATATGATAGGTGTTTTGTGCCTCGAGGGTCAAATCGCAGGCACCGTCACTGAAGATTTGAAATGAATGCATGAAGTCCGTCCTTTCCTTAAGTATGGATATCAATACCAACTGCTAATACTATAGCAGAAGAAAACAGGAAGTGCAATAGACAATAACCGATAATCTAGTATAAAAAACCAGATTGATGGTAAGCGGCGAAAAATGTAGTATTTTCAATACAAACATATATTTTTTGTCGAGCAGGAAAAGATTGTTGGTATAATAATTTCATAAAAATACCATGGGATACCTTGTCAAACTATAAAAAAGTTGATAAACTTTGATTACGGTAAAGCGATGATGAAAATTTCACATGATGCCATAGGCAAAACGTGCGACAGAGGGAATTTTCTTTGAACGGATCAGGAACGTGCCCTCTGTATTTTTATCATAGCCTGCCGGAATTGAATACAAAAGGAGGTGAGAAAGATGAAACGACTGTTAAAAATCATTATCAGCTTGTTGGTTACGGCGGCAATGTTTGCCATTGTTCACTTGATTCTGCAGCTGAATGTGTTCCATTTCAGCAGCCCTAACCGTTTTGCGGCGTATCTGCCCGCAGGATTGGCAATTTTATTCGGACTCATATTTTATTTTATTATCTCGTCGTCAGTGACAGATCTGCTGATGAAGCGTTTATCCCAGACAGAAGAAAAACTTTCCAGAATGAATGTAAAGGAATTGGTCTTTTCCGTTTTTGGCTGTCTGATCGGTTTGGTCATTGCAAACCTGATTGGTCTGGCTTTCAGCGGCTTTGGTCCCATGGGGACATTCATTGTGGTTCTGCTGAACATTCTGTTCGGCGTGCTGGGGTTCCGTGTGGCGAGAAAGAAAAAAGATGAGGTCAATGTGACAAACCTGCAGCGCATTCTGATACAGCAGAATCCAATGAAACAGGAAAGTGAAATCTACGGCAGACCAAAGATTCTAGACACCAGTGTTATCATTGATGGCAGAATTATGGATTTGCTCCAGACTGGTTTTATTGAAGGAAAAATCATCATTCCTGATTTTGTACTGGAAGAACTGCGGCACATTGCGGACTCTGCCGATGGTCTGAAACGCAACAGAGGACGCAGGGGTCTGGATATCCTAAATGAAATTCAAAAACAGCTGATGGTTCCTGTAGAAATTCAGGAATTTACCACTTCTCAGCCCATGGAAGTAGATTCCATGCTGCTGAAGATGGCAGAAAGCATGGATGCTTTCGTAGTAACTAATGATTTTAACCTGAATAAGGTGGCGGAATTTCAGGGTGTGCGCGTACTGAATATCAACGAATTGGCAAATGCCATCAAGCCTGTGGTACTTCCTGGGG
Organism: uncultured Clostridia bacterium; assembly: GCA_958420075.1. Classification (GTDB taxonomy): domain Bacteria; phylum Bacillota; class Clostridia; order Lachnospirales; family Anaerotignaceae; genus Anaerotignum. Next base: position 5,131 of record CATZIM010000091.1, read on the forward strand.
AAGAAATGCAGGTGACTATCATCAAAGCAGGCAAAGAACCTGGACAGGGTGTTGCATATTTGAATGATGGTACCATGATCGTTGTGGATGGCGGTAATAAATTCATTGGGGAAACTAAGAATGTAGTGGTAACCAGTGTATTGCAGACTGCCGCAGGCAGAATGATCTTTACAAAAATGGTAACAGCGGCTTAAAAAGAGAAGGGAGGCGTAAAAAGATTTGCGCCTCCTGTTTTTTGGAAGGAGAATGACCATGGGGGAAAAACTTCGCTGCACAGCCATTATTATGGCAGCAGGAAAAGGAAAACGAATGCAGACAGCAGTCAGCAAGCAGTTTTTGCCAGTCTGTGGAAAAGAAATTCTGGCGTGGACAGTGGATGTCTTTGATAAAAGTCCGCTGGTAGATACCATCCTGCTGATGGCAAGTGCAGACGGCAAGGAAGATGTGCAGCATCTTTGGGATAGCTATGGCTGGAAGAAAGTCGCCGCTGTACTGGAAGGCGGCAAGGAGCGGCAGAATTCTGTGGCAAATGGATTGGCAGCTGTGGGAGAAGAGACAGATATTGTACTCATCCATGATGGTGTGCGTCCTTTTGTGACAGAAGAAATGATTGCCGACAGCATTGTAGCGGCACAGGCATATGGCGGCGCTGTCATTGGCGTGCCTGCAAAAGATACTATTAAAGTCTGCTCTGCTGATGGTCTGGCTGTGGAAACACCGGACAGAAGCACATTGTGGCAGATTCAGACGCCTCAGACATTTCAGCGGGATCTTATTGTCAATGCCTATGAAAAAGCGGACAGAGATGGTTTTCTGGGAACAGACGACGCTTCTGTAGCAGAATTTGCCGGACATCAGGTAAAGGTAGTTATGGGCAGCTATCGCAATATCAAAATTACCACAAAAGAAGATCTGGTCATTGCGGAAGCGTTTTTCAAAGAAGATGTGAAAGAAAAGGAAATGGTGGAAGATCAGAAAGTCCAAGAGCCAAAGACCAATACAGCGGAAAAGAAGGATCAGGAAAGCAAAGAAGATAAGAAAAATCAGCGAGCAGTGGAGATTTATACAGATGGCGCCTGCTCTGGAAATCCTGGCGCAGGGGGATATGGCGTGGTACTTCTGTATGGCAATAAAAGGAAGGAAATGTCAGAAGGCTATCGTATGACGACCAATAACCGTATGGAAGTTCTGGCAGTCATCAAAGGATTGGAAGCATTGAAAGAGCCTTGTCAGGTGACCCTTTACAGTGATTCCAAATATGTGGTGGATGCTATCCAAAAGGGCTGGGTAACAAAATGGAAGGCCAATGGCTGGTATCGCAATAAAAAGGAAAGAGCTTCTAATGTAGATTTATGGGAACGTCTGTTGGTGCAGCTGGAACGTCATCAGGTTACATTCCAATGGGTAAAAGGTCATGCGGATAACCCCGGAAATGAACGCTGTGACGAGCTGGCAAGAGGCGCCATTGCGGCAGGCAATCTGCTGGAGGACGAAAATTATCAAATGCCCTAAAATACTGGCTTTTCTTGTCGTACAATGTAATCAAAATGAAAACTCTGCAGGGGAAATATAGATTGACACTCTTAGAAATATATGGTAGTATCGGGATGTAACAAATTTTTATTTTTTTTCCAAGTAGGAGGATTTCATCAATGAAAAAAGGTACAGTAAAATGGTTTAATGCAGAAAAAGGTTTCGGTTTTATT
>CATZIM010000092.1 GCA_958420075.1 uncultured Clostridia bacterium
GGTATTGGGAAAGGTTTAAAACGGCTGTCCAGTTTTACAACGATCATCTTTCTGGTAATCCTGATTTTTGTGTGTATCATGGGTCCTTCCAATTTTATGGCAAAATTAGGAACAGAGTCTTTTGCACATTTGCTGGACAATATTTTTTCTAAAACTGCAATTCTGAATACAATGGCGGAAGAAGATCATTGGTATGCTGACTGGATCGTTCAGTATTGGGCTTCCTTTATCGTTTATGCGCCAATCCTGGGGATGTTCTTGAGCCGTATGGCGAAAGGAAGAACCATTCGCTCCTTTATTCTGGTCAATGTACTGGCACCATCCATTTTTTGCATCATTTGGATCGCGATCTTCGGCAGCGTAACTGTAAACCTGCAATATACAGGAGAATTTGATATTTGGCAGGCAGTTAATACAACAGGCATGGAATCCACAATATTCTACATTCTTGGCTCTTTCCCTATCGGTAAAATTTTGATTGTTTGTTTCTTAATCGCAATCTTTACATCTTTTTCCACCATGGCCGATCCTGTGGCAGCAGCACTGGCAACGATCAGTACACGTGGTTTGAGTGTAAATGATGAAGCGCCAAAAGCGCTGAAGATTTTATTTGGCGTTATCATGGGGGTAGTTGCATATTTGCTTGACGCTTCCGGCGGTGTAGGAGCAGTAAAAGGTATGTGGGTTATCATTGGCTTCCCGACTGCTTTCATTATGATGCTTGTTGTGATTTCCGCTTTTCGAAATGCAGCGGCGCATTTTCGCAATCGCAATAAAGAGGCAACACCCCCATTGAGTCCTTGTGAAGCTGGGGACGATGGGGAGGCTTAAATAATTCTTTGACTGACATATGATTTCTGACATAAAAAGCGACGATTCATAAAGGAGAAAATAGAATGAAGATGATGAATGATAATAGAAATATGGGAAGCGAACAGGAAAAGCCTTTAACAGGTGTACGTGTACTTGACTTGACACATGCTTACAGCGGTCCGTTTTGCACAATGCACTTAGCAGATCAGGGGGCAGAAGTGATCAAAGTGGAAATCCCAAATAAAGGCGATCAAAGTCGGAATTGGGCACCGTTTAAAAACGGTTCCAGCGGATATTTTGCTTACATCAATCGCAACAAATACGGTTTGTCTCTGGACTTGAAGACAGAAGAAGGAAAGGAAATTTTCAAAAAACTGATTGCTGAAACAGATGTATTATGCGAAAATTTCCGCGTTGGTACCATGGAAAAATTAGGGTTGGGGTATGATGTACTCAAAGAGATCAATCCTGGTTTGATTTACGCATCCATTTCCGGTTTTGGTTTGGAAGGGCCTATGGCACATCGTCCATGCTATGACATTATTGCTCAGGCAATGGGGGGAATGATGAGCATGACTGGCTTTGGCGATCAGATGACAAAGGTAGGACCTGCAATCGGTGACAACTATTCCGGTACATATTTGGCTCTGGGCATTGCCATGGCATTGTATCAGCGGAGTAAAACAGGTAAGGGACGCAGACTGGATGTTTCCATGGTGGATACGATATTTTCCATTTTGGAAGCTGGCGTTGTGGAATACACTGTCAACGGACATATTGCAAAGCCAGAGGGCAATCGAGATGCAGCCATTTCTCCTTTTGATGCTTATGAAGCCAAAGATGGAAGTTTTGTCATTGGCTGCGGCACAGATGGGTTTTTCAAGAATCTTTGTGACTTGATGGGACAGCCTGAGCTGGCAGAAGACAGCCGATTTGTAACAAATGCGAAACGCTGTGAAAACTATTTTACGGGCTTGAAGCCAATCATTGAACAATGGGCAAAACAACATACAGTGGAAGAACTGGAGCAGATGATTGTAGAAGCGGGGATTCCATTTGGCCGTATTCTGAATATTGCGCAGGCATGCGATCTGGAAGTGTTGAAAGACAGAAATATGCTTTGGACAGTGAAAGATACTGGCATTGGAGAAGAAATTCAGATTCCGGGCAGTCCCATCAAAATGCATGGCTGTGAGGATGCTGTAATGCGCTCTGCACCAGTGATTGGCGAACATACAGAAAGTATTCTGAAACACGTGCTGCATATGCAGGACCAGGAAATACAGCAATTGAAAGAAAATGGCATTATTTAAGTGGATATTTTGGATTTTTGAAATTGGACAAGAGGTGAAAAAGAATGGGTAAGATTGCATATCAGGGCGGTTTGCTGATTGATGGCACAGGCGCTCCGGCAGTGGAAAACAGTTTGGTGTTGATTGAAGATACAAAGATTGTATATGCAGGAGAAAACAAGGAAATCCCTGCGGATTATGAAGTGAAGAATATTGCAGGCAAAACGATTCTGCCCGGCTTGATTGATGCACATCTGCATTTTTCCGGCAATTTGACGGATAATGATTCTGATTGGGTATTGGAAGATAATTTCCAAAAAGCAGTTGTAGCGGTGCAGCAGGCACATGAGTGTCTGGAAGCGGGACTTACAACAGTAGGTGAAATTTCACGCTTTGGTATCCATATTCGGAATATGACAGAAGCTGGCGTTATGAAAGGACCACGCATTGTGGCTTCTGGTCTTGGGTTTTGTGCAACCTGTTCCCATGGGGATTCCCATAAAGTTTCCATTGAACAGAACAGAGAAGCGCATCCATGGGGGGAATGCGTAGACAGTCCATGGGATTTGAGAAAAGCGGTTCGCAGACGTTTGCGTGAAAACCCGGATGCCATTAAAATCTGGGCAACCGGTGGTGGGATTTGGCGATGGGAAACCGCGATGGATCAACATTATACAATGGAAGAAATTCAGGCTGTTGTGGATGAATGTAAAATGCGGCATGTGCCAGTATGGTCTCATTGCTTTGGCAGCGCTTACAATTCCGCAGTCGCAGGTGTAGATCTGATCGTACATGGGCAATCTTTAGATGAGGCCACATTGGATATCATGGCGGAGAAGGGCATTGCATTGTGTCCCACAATCAACTTCATGCCTGCATGGTTGGAAACATTTCCTCCTAAATACGATCCTGAATTACATGATAAGTATGAAGGGGAAACGGTTGCAGAAAAAGATTTGAATCGTATTTATGACAATTTGCGTAAAGCGAATAAAAAAGGCATTCTCCTGACAATCGGCTCTGACTCTTTCAATTCTAAGATGACGCCTTATGGTGAGACTGCTGTTGGCGAAATCCATGCTTTTGTAGAGAAAGCGGGCATCAGTGAAATGGATGCCATTATGGCTGCCACCATCAATGGGGCAAAGGTATTGCGCGTTGACGACATCACAGGCTCTTTGGAAGCTGGAAAGAGTGCAGACCTGATTGTTGTAAATGGCAATCCTTTAGAAGATATTCGAGCAATTTCTGTAGACAATATGGAAGTCATCATGAAAGAAGGGTATCTGGTGAGAGGCTGAACAGGCAGATTTGTATTCTGGTGTAAGGAACAGAAAACAAAATCAGTTTTTTCCATAAATTATAAAAGCAGACGTTGTCTTTGAATAAAAACCACTTATGTTTTTCCGAATACAAGAAAGCATAAGTGGTTTTTTATGTTGATCATTTCGTTTGTTATTGCCGATAAAGTGTACCGTCATAATATGCCACCCATCTGGAATCCTCTCGCTTATTGCCGATCATTTGGAATGTTCCTTTATAAGTATCTCCATTTACAGTTGTTGTGACATTCATGCTGAGGCTTATGGTTTCAGGACCGGAACATACGGTTTCATATTTAGAAATATGAATGGAATTTTCCGTGCGGGTGTCAATCTTTAGTGTGTATGGAGCCAATTGTTTCCAGGTAAGGGTAACATTACTTGGCGGAGCATATGTAAATGTGTGCGCGTTGGGACTGGGCTCTACAATTATTTTGTATTTTCCAGATTGAAGGTCGGCACCAAACAGATAACGGGAGCTTGCGCCAAATATACTAATGGTTCCAAAAGGAATCAATATGGAAAGGATGATGGCAAGGATGGGTATTTTTTGATATCTCATGATTGCCACAATTCTTTCTTTCATCACAAATTTTGAAAAACTGTTATAGAAAACCACTTGATTTTGACGCTGACCATGGTTTTTATCCGCCAAATGAACCAACTGCAAAGCGTAGGTTTCTCTGTATTCTTTACCGAGGAGCTTTAAAACGCCGCGGTCACAAGCCACTTCCATATCTCGATTGATGTAATGATACATGATCCAAACAAAAGGATTGAACCAATTGATCATGACAACAAGAATCAGGAAATACTGAATGATCTGGTGATGATATTTCAAGTGCATATATTCATGCAGAAGGGCTTCATCAAACATGTCAGCATGTGTTTTATAAAACCCTTTGGGAAACAGGATCATCGGCTTGAGAATGCCGCAGGCAATGGGGGTTGTGATGGTTTCGTTTTCATATAAAAGATATTTCTTTGACAGACCATAAGAGGCTAAGATTTCATAGATTTCCTTTTCGTTTTCCATTGGAAGGGAAGTCTGTCTGAGTTGGATCGTTTTTCGAAAATTTGCAACGAAAGTTTTCCCTACATACAGGATACCGCATATCCATATAGCAAGCAGTGCAAACAGGATTCGTTTGTTTTGCAATGCATTTCCCATTAGATTTGAAAGCCTGCCGAATATGGAAGTGTCTATTTTTGTATGGAAGCAATTTTCAATGATATAGAAAACCGCATTATAAAAATTGTAATTTGTCGAAATATCAAAGGGGACGAGCAGTCTGAAAAAAGCCAAACCCCACGAGATCCCCAAAATGACAGATGGAATTTTGTGAAGAAAAACCTTCCGCAGTGCAATAATGGACAGAATCATACATGATGCCGCGATGTTCATAAATACAAAGAGCAAGATTATTTCGACCTCTTTTCTTTATCAATCAGAGAATAGAGTTCATTGATTTCTTCGTCTGAAAAATCGTTATTGCTGATCAATGATTTTACCAATTGAAAAGGAGAGTTATCAAAAAGATTTTTCCGAAGTTCATTGATGGAAGATGCTTGCAAATCTTCCTGCTTGACATTTGGTGTGCAGATAAAGCCAGGATCAGAACGTGTGATGAGTCCTTTCTTGATGGCTCGCCGGATAATGGTATAGGTGGTGTTTGGCGCCCAACCAATTTCCTCTTCAAATACCTTAGAAATGTGACTTGCTTTACAGGAACCGCATTTCCAAAGATATGTCAGAACTTTCAATTCGGAATCTGATGCTAACATAAAGATCACCTCTTTACTACTGATGTAGAATAATTTTATATTATATAATTTCTGCGAAAAAATCAAGGCGGAAACAGGAGATTGGTATACATAAAAATAGGCAGTTTCCATAATTTTATATTGGTTTTTTCGTGAAAATCATGGTTGTTTTTTCAAAAATGGTATTATATAATTTTACTACGGATGTAGTAAAATGCGTTTGCGGGGAAAGGGCATTGAACAAACAGGGGGGAACAAAATGAAAAGGAATCAAAATTTATGTATCATTGCTGCCTTATTCATAACCGTTTTGGCAATTTCGGTCACAAAATTTCCGCAAAGAGGGGAAGCGGCTGAATCTGAGAAAATGGCAGGGCAAAAGAATTTAGCGGAAATATTGTCTTCTGATGCAGATGATACTATGTGTGCTGGCATTGTATTGGATGCAAAGACAGGAGAGATTTTGGATCAGTATGGAGACATTGACGATTCATTTGAGCCGGGAGCGACTTTTAAGCCGTTTGTGACAGCCATTATGTTGGAAAAGGGAAATTTATCCCTGACAGATACCATAGAAGGCGGTACCTATACCAGCGTCAATGGGACAACCATAAAAAATTACAGTGACCAGTCTGGGGAAAAAACATTTTATGATCTCTATGTTGCTTTGAATGAGCCATTCCTTGTGCGTGCTTGGGAAAACAGAAGAGATCCCATAGATTTTTCAAAAGAGATAGCTTCCTATGGCTTTGATGAAAAGAACAAGTATCAGCCAGAATTTTTGCTGGGAAGGGGATTTACGACCTCTGTACGGGAAATCGCTCAGGGATACTACATTTTGGCTGGAAATGGCGGTACAGAAAGTAAAGTGATTTCCAAAGCAAACAGCAACTTAATGAAAGAATTGCTCCATGAAACGTATTTGAATTATCCATACATGGACGCAGGGCTTATGGAAGTGCAAAACGTCGGTGAGGCCGCAGGTATGTATGACAGCAGTTTTTCCATTGAAAATGAAACAGTATGTGAAACAAAAACATTTGCTGGTTTTGCGCCTTATGATGATCCAGAAGTGATCTTTGTGGTCACCATGAAAGGTCAATCCCAAATAGGAGAAGAAGTGAATGGCAGAGTTCCCTTGGCGTGCGCAGCAACGGAGGTTTTTGAAAAATACTTGCAGGAGAGAAGTTTTAGAGAAATCACCGATCTCAGGCAATTGGAATATCTGGAAGCAAAATCCGACTATATTCTGTATTTTAGCAGACCCACATGTGCGGCATGTAAAAGAGCGGAACCATTGGTTCGCAACACAGCCAATGATTTGAAAAAAGATGTTTATTACTTGAATGTCGATCGTTTTGATGAGGCGGCATTGAAGCAGATATTATCTCAATACGGCGTTGATGCTGTACCATATGCGGTAAAGGTTTCAGATGGCAAAATCGCTGATAAAAAACTGTTTGTGGAGTACGGAAACATGAAAGAGGATGTGGATCGTTTTTTGAAAGCTTAATGTGTATCATCGGGGATAATGATAGAAAGGGCTCGTGGGGGATAGAAAAAAGGGGAAATGGCCTTTTGGATTTGCAAATCTGAACGGTCACTTGTTATATGCGGGTATGAAGGATAACCAAATG
>CATZIM010000093.1 GCA_958420075.1 uncultured Clostridia bacterium
AGCGCAACACCCAGACCAATGACAGATTTTTTTGTTGCTTTGGAAATCGCTTTTGCGATGGGGGAAAGTACCACAAACCCGGAGTCACAGAAGATGGGGATGGATACCAAAAAGCCAGTCAGTGCCAGAGCTTCTTCTTCTCTCTTTTTACCAAAGAGTTTCAGGAAGGTGAATGCCATTCGCTTGGCAGCCCCTGTTACTTCAAATATCTGTCCCATCATAACACCGAACCCGATGATGATACCAATGCTGCCCAATGTACCGCCAAAGCCAGTGGTGATGGAATTGATGATGCCAAATGTTTTTCCGTCATCCAAAGTGATGTTTGTCAAAGGCATGCCGCCTACAACACCAACGATGATGGTAGAGATAATCAGTGCCAAAAATGCCTGTACTTTTGTTTTCAATACCAAGAAAATCAGTACGAGAATACCAATGGCAAGACCTAATAACATTCTGTCGCCGCTTAATCCGCCGATCATTGTCATAACCTCCCTTAAGTAAATATGTGATTATTTGGTGAAATAAGGTGCATATTTTGCTGCCAGCAGAATGGCTTCGATCATGCTGACTGCGCTTACTTTCCCAGTGCCGGCAATATCAAAGGCTGTGCCGTGGTCTACGGAAGTACGCAGGATGGGCATGCCGTTTGTGATGGCAATGGTTTTTTCAAAGTCCAGTGTTTTGGTAGCGATATGTCCCTGGTCATGGTAGAGGGATAATACGCTGTTGTATTTGCCGATGGCAGCCTGATGGAATACAGAGTCTGCACCGATGGGGCCAACAACAGGGTAGCCTTCTGCCTGCAATTCTTCTACGGCAGGGATGATTTCGTTCACCTCTTCCCAGCCGAACAAACCGTGTTCCCCACTGTGAGGATTCAGTCCGGCAATGGCCATGGTGCCATCCTGTACGCCCAGTTTCCGCAGAGCTTCCAGGCAGCGTTTTACGTAGTCTTTGATTCTGTCTTTTTTGATCATGTCCAGCATATCCCGCAGGGAAACGTGTCTTGTCAGGAAGAAAACACGCATGCCGTTTGTTTCAAACATGGTCAAAGGATCTTCTGTGTTTGTCAATGCGCCGAAAATTTCAGTGTGACCGATGAAGTTGATGTTTCCGGCTCTCAGAGATTCTTTGTTGATGGGGGTTGTGGCAACAGCATCGACTCTGCCTGCATTGGCAAGGGCAATGGATTTTTCGATGTAAGCAAAGGCTGCCTGACCACACATGCCGTTGACTTTGCCATATTCGAATTTTGCCAGGTCTACGTTATCCAGATCAATGAGGTTCAGAACGCCGGGGCGGAAATCGCCGTCTTCGGGTTCTGCAATCACATGAACGGTAATAGCTGCGCCGGTGATTTCGATGGCTTTGTCGATGATTTTTCTATCACCAATGACAACGCACTCAGCGGCATCGAAAACTTCCTGGGACGCAATAGACTTTACAACAATTTCGGGACCAACGCCCGCAGGATCTCCAAGGGGGATCGCGATTCTAGGTTTCTTATTCATGGAAATTCCTCTCTTTCCGTTTGTTTTTTCTGTTAAATATAAAGTTTTTCTTTCAGATAGGTAATGCAGCGGTTGATGGCATCCCGTTCACCCTGACTGCCGCCTTTTGTGATGATATGGATGCCTGCAAAGTCACCTGTTAGGAATTGACCGTAGGCAGCCAAAGGCAATACTTCGTCAGACAGGGATAATCCGGCGGTCTGGAATTTTTTGCAGACAGCTACGGTCACATCGCCGCCGCTGGTATACAGACCTTTATATTCCGGCTGTGCCTGGAAGATGCCATAAGCGATTTCCGCGAAGGCGGAGTTGATTTTATCGGTCACATCATCCATGGAGCAATGATATTTTTCCATATAAGGCTGGAAATCAATGCGGTTTTCGGGATAGATGCCGTCACCGGTTACCGTAGAGACGGTATTGAGGTGACTGACTTCCAGAATTTCATGGATGACGCGCTGGATTTCTGCGCTGCGCTGTTCTTCGCTTTCCAAAAGTTCTCTTGTTTTCACAAAGACGTTATGGATGCGCTGAGACAGCCACAGTTCTTCCATCTGTGCTTTTGTATTGGGATTCACGCTGCCGACAACAGCCAGAATCCGGTTTTTCTCTTTTTTCTGTGTGGGTGTGATGAGTTTTCTGGATAATGTTGCCGTGAAAACGCCGGGGTCAACAGCGACGATTTTCAGTTTGCTGGTGATGGCGGCATCGGCAATTAAATCCAGATCTTCCTGGGTGACACAGTCAACCACCAGAATCCGGCAGCCGTCTGCTACATGAGCTTTCATCACATCTGCCAGATAATGTTTGCCATGCATCAGGTCTTTCATGAGAATGGATGCTGTTTTGTATTTGCTCTGCTCATGAAAAAGTACTTCCACTTCGGACACCTTAACGGGTGTTTTGGGATCGATGGCAATATCTGTTTTGTGCAGAGGAAGGCCATTGACCAGCATATAGCCGCCAATGACGATTCTGCCGGAAGCAGGGAAGCAGGGTGCAACGATGGCGATATAATCCTCTCCCAGACAATCCAGCATGGCATCGGTTTCACTGCCCAGATTGCCCCGCAATGTGCTGTCAATGCGGTTGGAGTATACTTTGACAGCATCGTCTTTCAGAAGGCTGCAAATATCGTATACCCGTTCATAGGCAACTTCCGGAGCAACACCGCGGCTGTCGGTGGGATAGATTACACAGTCACAGTCTTCCAATGCCTGCAAATCCATGCTTTCTGTATTCATGACCGTATAGGCCTGATAATTCATTTTTTTCAAAAGAACGCCGGTGGCATTTCCGCCGGTTAAGTCATCTGCGATTACAACACATTGTGGCATGGGAATCTCCTTTCCTTGACATGATTTCTGTCAGTTGCTTTTCTTTTGTATATCAGATCTTGCGGAAAGAAAGAGGTCCTTGCTTGGATTCGATTTCCCAAGCCATTCTTGCGCTTTCTTCCAGTTCTTCCAGGCAGTAGAAGGCATCCAGCAGATTTTTGCCCCCTACGATGGGTCCGTGATTTTCCAGCAAGAATCCATCACTGCCGGAAACACACTGGCGGAAAGCGGAAAACAGTTCTTCAGAGCCGGGCTTTCCGTAGGGAACCAGTCCCACTGTACCCAGTTTCATTTTCAGGTAAGGGGTGTACTGGGGGATACAGTCTGTGCGGTTTTCATGTACGGCACAGGACCAAAGGGTTGCGTAAAAGCTATGTGTATGAATGACAGCCTGGATGTCCTCGCTTTTTTCATACATCATTTTGTGCAGCGGAAATTCTTTGCTGGGCTTTGGACCGGAAATCCATTCTCCATCCAGAGAAAGTACGGAGAAATCTTCTTCTTTCAAAGTTCCAAAGCAGGTTCCGCTGCCGGTGATATAAATACGATCCTTCTCTTTAAAGCTCATGTTTGCGGAGGAGCCAGTGGCTTTTCCTCTTTCAAATAAGCTGTGTGCAATCCATACTGCGGTTTTCAGATTTTCCATTTGTTCACTTCCTTGTCATTTGTAATGCACGGGCAAAGAAATCTGTCTGGCCAAAGTTGCCGGATTTGAGAACAATGCGAATGTTTTCATTGGACAGTGGCGCCATGATCGGCACACCCGGCGCGATGCTTTCCCCAATTTCAAAGCAATGATAGCCCAATTTTTTCGCAACGGCACTGGAGGTTTCCCCGCCAGCAACGATGATTCTGGTATATCCGTTTGCAACGGCCCGTTCCGCAACGGCAGCAGTCAGACCTTCCAGCAGAGCGGCAATTTTATCTTTGCCAACTTTCTGGATTTCTGCTACATTTTCTGCCTGATCGGAGCTGTAGAGCAGTACTTCTTCGTCTGCGTGTGTTTTTACAAAATCCCATACAGTGTCTACAGTTTCTGTGCCAGCCAATACAGCCATGGGATCGATTTTATAAGAAGCATATCCTTTTGTCTGGAAGTCTGCGATTTGTTCCAGTGTTGCTTTGGAGCAGCTGCCAGCCAAAACGATGCCTTTTCCGTCTACACCGTTTGTCATGCTGTCTTTGGCAGCCTGTGCCTGCTGATATTTCGCAGCCAAAGGTGCCAGAATGCCGCTGCCGCCTGTCAGAACAGTCAGGTCACCGAAAACTTCTGCGATTTTGGTGCCGTTTTCGTCGTTGACATAGTCAGGTACGATGTAGAAATGTTCTTTATCTTTGCCGAATGCATCCACAACAGCCAGAATTTCTTCTTTGCTCTTTGCCAGCAGTTCGGTGTTTACATTCAATGTCTGATATTTTCCCTGAGGGTCCATGAGTTTTGCGATTTCGGATTCCCACATGGGTGTCAGAGGATGGTTTTTCATGTGTGTTTCGCTCAGAGGCACACCGTCTACATAAAGGATACCGTTTTCCACAGTCCGTTTATTGACGGGAAGCGCGGGGCACAAAATGGTGTATTTTTCTCCAAAAGCTTCCAGCATGGCATCCACCACAGGGCCGATATTCCCTTCTTTTGTGGAGTCAAATGTGGAGCAGTATTTGAAATACAAATGCTGTGCGCCTTGTTCTTTCAGCCAGGTAAAAGCAGCCATGCTGTCTGCCACAGCGCTTTTTGTTTCCTGTGTTCTGCTTTTCAGAGCGATGACAACTGCCTGGCAGGGAGGAATTTCCCCATCGGGTTTTCCGTTGAACAAAATGGTTTTCATACCTTTGCTCATAAGGAAAGAGGCAGCGTCACTGGCGCCTGTGAAGTCATCGGCAACACAGCCGATCAAAATATTTTGTTTCATATCATCCCTCCTGTTCGATTTCTGCGACAATCTTTTTCAGCAGGTGAATGGAGCGTTCTGCGCCTTCCCGGACATCGCCGTCAAAAGCTTCTGTGCAGATAGCACCCTGATAACCGCTGCGGATGACAGGTGTCAGCAGTTTTTTGTAATAGTCATAAAGAGCATCGGAAGGGTATCTGCGTTCTGCGCCCACACGTTCTGCAATGTGGATATGATGGATATAGGGCAGGGCGTATTCCAGTTCCTGAATGTCTTCCTGTTCCATAGCCATATGGTAAATATCAAAAACAATTTTCAAGTTGGGACGGTTGATTTTTTTCACTAAATCTGCGCCTTCTCGGATTCTCAGACCAAATGCGCTTTCGGTATGATTCAGAGATTCATACATGACGATGATGCCGTAAGGTGCTGCTACATCTGCAAACATGGTCATAAATGCTTCTGTTTCTTTCCATGCTTTTTCCAGATTATCGCCTTCCTGAAATTTTCTGGACTTAGGAGAGCCGATACCAATGGCGGAAATATGTAATTGGCTGCCGCGTTTGCAGAGAAGTTCCGCATAGGCCTTGGCTTTTTCTAAGTCGTAACCTTCACCGGTGATGACAATGTCCGGTGTCAGAGCTGCATTGAAGCCGCAGCATTTGACACTGCCACTTTCCAGAATGGTTTTCAGTGCATCGAATGCTTCGTCTGTCATTTGGGAGATCTGGTTGCCGGGCAGTTCAATATAATCGAAGCCCAGATCCTGTAAAATGCTGTAATTGTCAATGGTGGTGCCACATCCGTATTTCATGACAGACCTCCTTAAGCGTTGACTTTCTTTACTTCTACGCCTGCCAGTTTTTCGAAGTACTGAACGATGCCTGCGTGATCTTCATCAAAGTGACCTGTTACTTTCAGGTACTGCATGATTTCGAAGAGCTGACTGGTCAAAGGCATGGGAACGTCGATGGAGTGCGCAGTTGCCATAACGTTTTTGATGTCTTTGTGGTTGATGGAGATTTTGCCGCCGGGTTTGAAGTTGCGTTCGATCATCATGGGCACTTTTGCATCCAGAATAACGCTGCCAGCCAGACCGCCGCGGATTGCCTGATATACTTTTTCAGGATCAGCGCCTGCTTTGCTGCACAGTACAAATGCTTCGGAAACAGCAGCAATGGTCAGGTTTACGATAACCTGGTTTGTCAGTTTGGTAACGGAACCGCTGCCGCTTTTGCCGATGAGCAGTGCGGAAGCGCCCATAGCGTCAAAATAAGGTTTCAGTTTTTCGAAATCTGCTTCGTTGCCGCCTGCCATAAATGCCAGTGTACCGTCGATTGCTTTGGGTTCGCCGCCGCTGACAGGAGAGTCTACAAAGCCGATCTGCATTTCAGCCAGTTTTTCTGCGCATGTGCAGGATTCTGTAGGTGTTACAGAGCTCATGTCACATACAACAGTACCGGGTTTCAGATAGCCTGCCAGACCGTTTTCGCCAAAGAGTACGCTCTGAACGATAGCGCCGTTGGGCAGGATCATCAGAACGATGTCACATTCTTTCCCGATGGTTTCGTAATCGCCTTCTTTTGCGCCGCCAGCAACCAATTCTGCAACGGCATCTTTGTTCAGGTCGTTTACATACAGTTCACATCCGGCTTTCAATAAGTTTTTCGCCATGGGTTTGCCCATGATGCCAAGTCCGATAAATCCAGCTTTCATAATCGCATCTCTCCTTTGTTTGTTTTGCGTTTGTTTTATCGTAGAATCAAGTCGTTTTTATACACTCATTATATTGCATACCGGTATACCGGTCAATGACGTTTTGTAATTTCTACATAATACATATAGAAAAAGGAAAATTTTTGTTCATTATTTTCTTTGTGTGTTTTGTGGGAGGAATTTCTATGTGATGTGTCCGTCCTGTGAGGTTATGATAAGGGGTGGACAATTGTCTGTATTATATGAACTGGACAAAAAACGGCTGGGTATTTTGTCATTGGTTTGAAAGCATATAAAAGATACGAAACGGCTGCGCAAGATTTTCTTTGAAAATTTATACAATTTTTGTACCAATATGTACCTGACAT